>CAZRQI010000130.1:0-5832 GCA_964602025.1 uncultured Veillonellaceae bacterium | reverse complement strand
TTGGAGGCGATCGGCATGCAACGCAAGAAGATTGGGGTCGTGATGGGCGGTCCGTCCGCGGAGCGGGAAGTCTCCCTGAACACTGGCAAGGCGATTGTGGCGGCGCTGAAGGAAAAAGAATATGATGTAGTCGGGATCGATCTGGATCCGCCGAATTTTGTCGAACAGTTACGGGAAAATGGCATTGATGTCGTCTTTAACGCCATTCACGGCTTATACGGCGAAGACGGGCGCATGCAGGGCGCACTGGAATTGCTGGGTATTCCCTACACCGGTTCCGGCGTGCTGGCCAGCGCCATGGCCATGGACAAGGGAGTTTCCAAGCGCCTGTTTGCCGCCGCCGGGATTCCCACTCCCCGGTACCAGTTGTTGCATCGGCAGGAGGGCTGGGGCGTAAAGGTCCAACAGAACATTCTGGAGGAGTTCGAACCGCCGTTCGTGGTGAAGCCTTCCACGCAGGGATCGACGATCGGCCTCACCATTGTGCAGGAAGAGGGGGAACTGGCGGCTGCGCTGGAAAAAGCCTTTTCCTACGACACGGAAGTGCTGGTGGAGGAATTCATCGACGGCAGTGAACTGACGGTCGGCGTTCTGGGCGGCCCCAAACCGGAAGCCCTGCCGGTCATTGAAATTGTTCCCTATTCCGGCGTCTATGACTATCATGCGAAATATACCAAGGGAGCGACCGAATATTATGTCCCGGCCCGGATCGATGCGGAAACCGCCCGCCATGTCAAAACCGTGGCGCTGGAGGCCTTCAAAGTGCTGGGCTGTTCCGGAGTGGCCCGGACGGATGTCCGACTGGATCCCTCCAACCACCCCTATGTTCTGGAAGTGAACACCATTCCGGGGATGACGGCCACGAGCCTGGTTCCCAAAGCGGCCGCCGCCGCCGGAATCTCTTTTCCGGATTTGTGCGAGCGTATTCTGCTGATGACTGTGGAGCGGTAGTTTCATGGATGGATCCGCCCGGAAACGGAAACGGCATCGGTGGCTCTTTGAACGAATCTTGTTCGTGTGCATTTGCCTGGCGGTGATTGCCTGGCAATGTTATACCCGCCCGGTCTATTTGTTTTTGCAAACGGTGGCGGTGGAAGGAAATCAAAAAATCGCCACGGAAGAAATTCTGCAAATGGCCGGAGTCACCTCGCATCAGGGAATGGTCTGGGTTTGGGACGCCAAGGATTTTTTCGCCGTCCTGCGGGACGATCTGCGGGTGGAAGAGGTTACGACGGTGTATGAATGGCCGGCTTCCCTGACCATCCATGTCAGGGAACGACGATCCCTTGCGTATGTCGCCAGCCGGCACGGGTTTCTGGACGTCGATGCGACCGGGACGGTGACGGCGATTTCCCATAGCCTGAAAAACATGGAGGCGCCGCTAATCACCGGATTCAAGGCGGGACGCGTTTTCCCGGGAAACCGGATTTCGGATCCCGGCGTGCGAACCGCACTGGAATATCTTGTCTCGCTCAATAAGGAAACCCGCGACAAGATTTCCGAGGTTCATCTGACGCCCAATAGCGGCGTGACGGTTATTACGCTGAACAATGTCAAGATTTATCTGGGGCCGCTGGACCGGATCCGGGAAAAAGCGCGCCTGACGCAGGATATTCTGCAGGAGATCAGCGCCAAAGCCATTCCGGTCGATTCCATCGATTTGGCGCATGGAAAACCGGTGTTGCGGTTTCGGCTTTAAATAAATAATAAAATAGAGGAGGAGTTAGTTTGGCTGCCCTTAAACAGGGACGTGCGGCGCTGATGTTTGTGTGTGTCGTTCTGGGAGTCATGTTGGCTTTGCAATTCCGGACGGCGCAGGACATCAGGTCGACTCTGCCGTATCAGCGGGCGGAAGATTTGTCGCAACGGCTCCGGCAGGCGGAGAAGGAGCGAGACGCAGCGTTGCGTCAATTGCAGGAGGTCCAGAATTCCACCCTTGGTGAAACAATCGCCAAAGAAGCGGAAATGTTTCGGATGGCGGCCGGTTACCTGCCGGTGCAGGGACCCGGTGTGGTTGTAACGATCGATGACAGTAAACGCGTGATTAAACCCGGAGAAAACCCGAACTTATATTTAATTCATGACGATGATATGCTGAAAGTGATCAACGAGTTATGGGCCGCCGGCGCAGAAGCCATTTCCATCAACGAACAGCGGCTTGTGGTGGGGTCGGAAATCCGCTGCGCCGGACCGACGATTTCCGTGAATAACTCGAAATATACACCGCCGTATGAAATTCGGGCAATCGGCGATCCAAAAACGTTGGAGGCATCTCTGAAAATGCGGGGCGGTGTGATTGAGACCCTGCAATTCTGGGGAATTCAGGCGACGGTAAAAACGCAGAATTCAATCAAGATCGCCGCCTTCAAAGGCCCGCATAAATTTCAGTTCGCAGAACCGGCAAAGGAGGGCCCGGCCAAATGATGCTGCCGATTTTTGCGGTATTGACGGGAATTGTGATTGGCCTGCTTTTTCCCTACAGTTTGCCGGCTGAATACGGAAAATTTTTGGCGGTGGCCCTCCTGGCGTCGCTGGACTCGGTATTTGGCGGCATGCGGTCCGGGATGGAAGAAAAGTTCGATAACGCCATTTTTATCAGCGGTTTTTTTGTGAATGCCCTGCTGGCGGTCCTGTTGGTGTTTATCGGCGACCGCCTGGGAATCGATCTCTATTATGTGGCCTCATTGGCTTTCGGTCTCCGTATCTTTCAAAATCTGGCGATTATTCGGCGCTACTTCCTGAAAAAGTGAGAAAAATGCTGTGAAAAACCTTTTTTCACCGGGCAGGAATAATAACGCGCGCGTGGAATAGTAAAACGTAAAAGAAAAGCCAACACAACGGGAGGGGCTATGAAGATGCCGGGACTGGAGCTCGAAATCGATACGGAACAATTTGCCGCCATCAAGGTTGTCGGAGTGGGCGGAGCTGGAAATAATGCGGTAAACCGGATGATTTCCTCGTCTGTTCAGGGAGTGGAATTTATTGCGATCAATACGGATGCGCAGGCATTGTTGTCTTCCCTGGCGCCTTATCGGATACAGATCGGCGAGAAACTGACCAAAGGCCTGGGGGCGGGCGCGAATCCGGAAGTCGGACAAAAGGCGGCGGAAGAAAGCCGCGATGATATTATGAAGGCTCTGCGCGGCGCGGACATGGTGTTCATTACTGCTGGCATGGGCGGCGGCACTGGCACCGGTGCGGCTCCCGTAGTGGCGGAATGCGCCAAGGAACTCGGTGCGCTGACGGTCGGCGTTGTTACCCGGCCGTTCATGTTTGAGGCGCGGCGGCGGCAAAGCCAATCCGAGTGGGGGATCGGCCGCATGAAAGACCAGGTGGATGCCCTGATCACCATTTCCAACGACCGGTTGCTGCAAATTGTGCAGAAAAGCGCATCGATCATGGATGCGTTCCGGATCGCCGACGATGTTTTGCGGCAGGGCGTGCAAGGGATGTCGGATTTGATCGTCATTCCCGGCCTGATCAACCTGGACTTCGCCGATGTCAAAACGATCATGGAGGATGCCGGATCGGCTTTGATGGGGGTCGGCGTGGGCCGGGGCGAAAATCGCGCGATGTTGGCTACGGAGCAGGCGGTCAAGAGTCCGCTCCTGGATACTTCGATCGAGGGCGCCAAAGGAGTTCTCTTAAGTTTCTGCGGCGGTCCCGACATGGGGCTGCTGGAAGTCAACGAAGCGGCCAGCATGGTGGCGGACATGGCCGATCCGGAAGCCAATATTATTTTTGGCGCCGTGATCGATGATAAAATGACCGATGAAATGCGGGTCACGATCATTGCCACCGGTTTTGAACCCAAACGCGCCAAGCCGGGACCGCGGGGAGCATCGCCTTCCCAACCGGAAATTGCGCCGATTCCCAAGTTCAAAGGAGCTGCGTTGGAAATCCCGGACTGGATGAAACGAAAATAGTCTTTCATAACTTGAGGTTGACTCCGGCGATTTCGTCGGAGTTTTCTTTTGCTTTGGCGCGGCGAAATGTCCGGCAGCGAAAAGGATTATTGAGAATGAGCGAGAATATATATACTTTATGAAATGGCGATATCGTGAACTCCCCGTCAGTGACAGTTGGCGCGAATCCCTGCAGGAACTCGGGATTTCTCCCCTGTTCGCAGCCGGGCTGCAGGCCCGGGGCCTGGTGGATCCGGCGGTGCTGAAACCGTTTTTTCGCTCCAGGCTGACCGATCTTGTCTGTCCGGCTGATTTCGGCGAAGAAATGGACAAGGCGGTTGCTCGCTTGCGGCGGGCATTTGAAGCAAAAGAGCATATCGTTGTACTGGGCGATTATGATGTGGATGGTACCAGCGGAACCGCCCTGATCCAGGGGGTGTTGCAACGCCTGGCCGGACATTACGGCTTTTCCTCGGCTGTCATGTTGTCGGATCGATTTACGGAAGGATATGGACTCAATTTCCGCAATATCAGCCGCCTAACATCGATGCGGCCGCAGCTCGTGATTACCGTTGACTGCGGAATTTCCAGTGGTGCGGAAATCGAGCAACTCAAAGCGGACGGAATCGATGTAATCATTACCGACCATCATGGCCTGAAAGGACAATATCCCGAAGCGGCGATCGCAGTCGTCCATCCCGGACTGGCGCATGAAGCGGATCTCCCAACGATTTCCGGATGTTCGGTGGCGTGGCAGCTGATGCGGGGTCTCTGGGAGAGCCACGGCAAAAGCTGTCCGGAATGGTTGCTGCAGGAACCCCTGGATTTGGTTGCCTTGGGGGCGGTCTGCGATATAATGCCGCTCAATCAGCCAGCCAACCGATTTTTTGTCCGGGCAGGGATGAAGATCATCGAACAGGGGCGGCGGACCGCGTTCCAAGTGATGCGGGAGGCTTGCGCCTGGAGCAATGTGAACACCTATACCCTGGGGTTCGTTATCGGGCCCCGGATTAATGCCGCCGGCCGGATGAACCGCGCCAATGGCGCCGAACCGGTTGTTGAATGGCTGTTATCGCCGGATCCGCAGCGCTGCGCGGCGATCGCCCGGCAACTGGAAGAGTTCAACAATGAACGGCGCCGCGAACAGGAAGAGTCGATTCAGGCTGGATTGTTGCAGTTGGAAACGGGCCCGCAGCCGGAGCCGTTCCAGAAACTCTCCGTCGTGCAGGGAGACTTTCACGAAGGTGTGGTCGGCATTGTGGCCTCGAAACTGGCGGAAAAGTTTTATCAACCGGCGTTTGTCCTGGCGGCGACCGGCGACACGGCACAGACCGGAATCTGGCGGGGATCGGCCCGCAGCATTCCGAGCGTGGATCTGTTCCGCCTGATGGAGCGGCACCAGCAGCATCTGGTGCAGTGGGGCGGCCACTCGATGGCGGCCGGACTCAGTATTGCGCGCGACAACATGGCGCCGTTTTTTCGGGCGTTGGACGCGGAACTGGCGGCATTGCCGACCGATACCTGGGAGAAGGTTCGGACCGTTGATGGACGCCTGACCGAAAAGGATCTGTCTGAATCTTTCTTTGACAATTTGGCGGAACTGGAACCGCACGGCGAAAAGTTCCCGCCGTTTATCTGGGAGATCGCCGGCAAGGTGACCAAGGGACGGGTGATTGCGCGGCCAGGCAATCCGAAGGCGGGAGTCATAAATGTCGGCGCCCGGGAATTTCCGTTCATCATGTGGGAGAACTCGGACCAGTTCGAATTTGAACAAACCCGGATTTTTTTTGGCGCCTGGGAGTACAACGAATATCAGCGGGCCATGCAGTTGCGGGCGATAGGCGTACAGTGAAGCCAATGATTTCTCGGGATGGGGTGCGCGAATGACCAGCGAAAAGGCTCCGGACATTTCCGATATTCTTGCCAA
>CAZRQI010000129.1:0-5844 GCA_964602025.1 uncultured Veillonellaceae bacterium | reverse complement strand
TGGGTGTCCACCGTGCCCAGTTCCTGATAGGCCCGATACGCGAGCACAAGGGCGCAGGCCAGCAGCGCGAAGCTGATGACGATCGCCGTCAGGATCAGCGCCTGGGGAACCGAATTCGCCATTTCCCGATACGCCGGCAACCCCTCGGTCGTGAGGAACGGCGCATTGGACCGGGTCAGGCCGCCGCTGTTGAACACGAGCAAATTCACCGCGCTGGTGTTAATGATCATGCCGAATAAAAATTTGATCAGATTCCGGCTCAACATCAGATAAACGCTGGCCGCCATCAATAACCCGCTCAACACTGCCAAAGCCGTCTCCATGTCAGCCCTCCTCCTCCATCGCCAGAATCAGGGTCATCACCGCGCCGATCACCACGAGATACACGCCGAGATCAAACAAAACCGGCGTGCCGACCGCCACTCCCGCCACCTCGGTCCACATTCCCTTCATGAATGCGCCGCCGCGGACGGAGCCAATAAGTCCGGCCGTCAGCGCCATCGCCAGCCCCAGCATGGAAACGTACCGGGGATCGATCACAAGAGCCCGCCGCACCGACATCGGCCCGTGCGACACCGCAAACAACGCCAGGCCCGTGCTGGCGATCAACCCGCCGACAAAACCGCCGCCCGGTTCATTATGCCCCCGGATCATCACAAAGATGGAAAACAACAGCATCAGACTGACCAGAAGCTTGGTCGCCGTCCGCAAAATTACCGAATTCATCGTTTTTCCCTCCTCAGGCGCAGCTTGATCATCTGATAGGCGGTCAGTCCGGCTACGGACAACACGGTGATCTCCCCCATCGTGTCGAAGCCCCGGAAATCAACCAGCACGACGTTGACGATGTTCCGGCCGTGGGCCAGGGAATGGCTGTATTTCGCGTAATACTCTGTAATCCGCAAATCCAGGGGCGTACTGTTCACCCCCAGCAGCAACAGGGTGAATACTGCACCCATCCCCATCGCGATACCGGCCCGGATCAACTTTTCCAGCCGTCCCGAAACGGCCACCGTGGCATGCGCCGGCAATTTCAGAATCACCACCGTGATCAGCACGACAACCAGAATTTCGACGGTCAGTTGCGTCAGAGCCACGTCCGGCGCGCCATACATCAGATAAATCAACCCCACGCAGGCGCCGACGATCCCCAGGGCGCAAATGGCCATCAACCGCGACGCTGTACGCAACGTTACGGCGATACCCAGCCCGATCAGTCCCAAAACCGTCCATTCGTAGAAATACAGATCCGGAAATTCCGGAATGCCGACGATTCCGCCTTTCAGCAACAACGTGCCGCCGACGCCGACCATGATCGTAGCGAAAACCGTCGCCAGATACCGGGAGAGGCTGCCATGCTGCAACCAATCGGTCTGCCAGCGTGAAAAGCTATAGATCAGCTTCAGGCAATAATCGTAGGCCTGGTCGCCGGAAAACGGCAACAAGCGCTCGATCCAGGCCACCGCCGCGACGCCGGAACGGCGGAACCGGTACAGAAACATTCCGGACAGAACCGTGACCCCGCTCAACAGCAGCGGCAGGTTCACCCCGTGAAACAATCCCAGCTGAACCGCCACCGGCTGACCGACGATGGCCCGCACCGCCGGCTGGATCAGCCATTCCCCCACGGTTGCGGCGCCTAGCCCGCAGACCAGGCCCAGCCCGGACAGAACCACCGGTCCCAACCACATCCGCCAGGGGGCTTCATGCGGCGACCGGGGAGTCGTGACCAGCGGACTGAAAAAGGGCCGGAAGATCAAGATGCCGGCGACCGCAACCATCAGAATGTTCGCCGCCAGGGCCGCGCCCACCGCAACCACGGCTAGAAAGACCTGTTCCAGGGCGCCCTGGTAGATCAATTCCTTGCCGACGAAGCCGAATAATGGCGGCAATCCCGCCATCGACAACCCGGCCAGCACCGCCGCCGCCGCCGTGATCGGCATTTTCGACGACAATCCGCCCACTTCATCCAGTTTCCGGGTCCCGCACTCGTGATCGATCGAACCGACAACCAAAAACAAGGTGCATTTATAGAGCGAGTGCACCAGCAGAAACACGGCCATGCCGGTGACGGCAACCGTACTGTCGGTTCCCAGCAGCAACGTCAGGGTTCCCAATGCCATCACGGTCGTATACGCCAACATCAGTTTCATGTCATTCTGGCGCAACGCCAACAGCGAACTCCATACCGCGGTCAGCCCGCCCACGAGAATCAGCGGCGCCGACCAGGCCATGGTCCCCCCCAAAACGGGGTACAAGCGGGCCAGCAGATAGATTCCGCCCTTGACCATGGTCGCCGAGTGCAGATAGGCGCTCACCGGCGTTGGCGCCGCCATGGCATTCGGCAGCCAAAAATGGAGGGGGAATTGAGCGGATTTGGCAAATGCGCCGCACAACACCGTGACCAGAATCGGCAAGTACAGCTCATGGCCGCGAATCAAATCCCCCAGCCGGCGAATCTCCGACAGTTCCCAACTGCCCGCCGCCTGCCCGAGCATGACAAAACCCGCCATCATCGCCAGTCCGCCGCCGCCGGTCACCAGCAGCGCCTGCCGGGCGGATCGGCGGCCGGCCTCGCTTTGGTGGTCAAAGCCGATCAGCAGGTAGGAAGTGACCGTCGTCAATTCCCAAAAGACAAACAGCCCCACCAGGTTGTCGGCCAACACCAGTCCCAGCATCGACAACATGAACAGCAGCAAATACAGGCGAAAGCGGCCGAGCTGCTCATGTCCCGCCAGGTAAGCGCCGGCGTACAAGGCGACGAAAGTTCCGGCGCCGGAGATGATCAGCGCAAACAGCAAACTCAATCCGTCCAGTACAAACGACAGCCGAACCTGCAAGGAAGGGATCCATTCCACCACATAACGAACCGGACCATTTTCCGCCACGGTCGGTACTCTTGAAATAAAAAATAAAGTTAACAGCAATGCCGTCGCCACCACAAATCCGTCCAGGCTTCGTGAAGACAACGAACTTTTTTCCGGTATTTTCTCGCTCATTTTCCTTTATCGCCCCCTGTCACAGTCTTTGAAATGGAATGGAGTCAGACTCATTTTGTCCGCGTAAGAATATTAATTATCACCAGATAATTTGATTTTAACATGTTTTTCGGCGATTTCAAACACCTCTCAGGCATTAATTCCGTGATATCATGATTTTTCTCTAAAATTCATCTGTTTTTTAAAAATTGCTCTTCGCCCAACCGCAACAGACCGGACTCCAACGCGCCAGAGCTTGCCGATTGAACATTTTTCTCCGTGGTCGTATAATAAGGACAGACTCGGACTCCTGAGGAACAGGGCGCAGGCCTGAAGCCAAGGGATGGCCATTGTGACGCATACTTTCGGTTTTTGTGTCATGCCTGTCCATCCAACCGCCCTGCGCTGCCGCGCGGGCGGTTTTTTCATCCAAAATATGATAACAGGCGGCAAGGCGACGATGAAACACGATCTGGCACTCCGAAAAGGTTTATATTTACCGGGACTGGTGTTCCTCCTCTGGATCGCCGGCTCCCATTTTTCCTTATGGAACAACTACATCATCCCTCCCCCGGCGGAAGTGGCCGCCGCCTTCGCCCAGGTTGCCGCCGACGGCTCGCTGTCCAAACATCTGGCCGTGAGTTTCGCCCGGGTTTTCAGCGGCTTTGGCGCGGCCCTACTGCTAGCGTTTCCTTTGGCGGTCGCGCTCGGCATGAACAAGCACTGGAATCCCTATGTGCATATCTCGCTCGAATGTCTCCGCCATATTCCGCCACTGGCCACCATTCCGATCCTGATCCTCTGGTTCGGCATCGGCGAAGCGCCAAAAATGCTGATCGTCATCATGGCGACCTTCTTCCCGATTTTTTTCAATACCTTGCATGGCGTCACCAGCTGCGACAGCAAATGGGTCGAAGTCGGCAAATCCTTCGGCATGAACCGGCGGACGATTTTCCGGCATGTTGTTTTGCCGGCCTCGCTGCCGTCGGTGCTGGTCGGCATGCGCCTCGGCCTCGGCTATAGCTGGCGGGCCCTCGTCGGCGCAGAGCTGATCGCCGCCTCGTCCGGCATCGGCTACATGATTCTCGACGCCGAGCAACTGTCGCGACCCGACCTGGTGATCATCGGCATCCTGACCATCGGCTTCATGGGCACTCTGATCGACTGGGTATTCTTTCGCCTGGCAAAAAGACTCGTTCCCTGGAAGGAAGGAGAGGAAACCGATTATGGCCGGGGTTGAAATCTGTAATCTTACCAAACAGTTCCGGATCGGCGACCGGACCGTGGATGCCGTGAACAACGCCACCGCCACGATCGCCGACGGCAGCTTCACCGTCATCGTCGGCAAGAGCGGTTGCGGCAAAACCACCTTGCTGCGTCTGCTGGGCGGACTGGAGCAGGCGACCGCCGGCCAGATCCGCTGGACCGGCAACGGTGACTCCGCCACCCCGCCCAAAATCGGCTTTGTGTTTCAGGAACCCCGCCTGATGCCCTGGTTGAGCGTCCTTGAAAACGTGGCGTTTTCCCTGGACCGTTCGCTGCCGCCGGCCGCCATGGAGGCCCTGGCGCTGCCGACGCTGCGTCAGCTCGGTCTGGAATCGTTTCGCGATGCGTACCCGGCCCAGCTGAGCGGCGGCATGGCCCAGCGCGTTTCCCTCGGCCGCACCCTATGCTTCCAGCCGGAGGTCATCCTGATGGACGAGCCGTTTGGCGCGCTCGATTATTTCACGCGAAAAAAACTGCAGCGGGAAATCATGGACTTGTTCCTGTCCCAAAAGACGACGTTGGTCTTTGTCACCCACGACGTCACGGAAGCCGCTTTTCTGGCGCAAACCGTGCTGGTGATGGATGCCGGAACCCTGGTCCGGGAAATCCCCGTGCCGGCGCCGTATCCGCGCGATCCCGCGTCGCCCGCTTTCTTGCGGGTTCAGGCGGAAATCCTCGACGCCCTGGGCGGATTATAACAAGTAATGAAACTGGAGGGTTGGTTCATGAACCAAAACACGTTTCCCCGTCTGTGCGGCACGCTGCTGTTCGCCGCCGTCTTCTTCCTGCTGGCCGGTTGCGGCAAACCTTCGGCCCCGGCGACGACGCCGGCCGCCCCCGCTGCGGCGAAGCCCGGCGCGATCACCATCACTTACGTCAAGGCCCCGCTCAACGTCCCTTCCATCCTCGAAAAAAAGCTGGCCTCGTTTGACAAGGAATTTGCCAAAGACAATATCAAGGTTTCCTATCCGGAAATCACGGTCGGTTCCAAGCAAACGGAGGCCATGGCGGCCGGTTCGCTGGATTTTGCGCATTGCCTGGGCGGAACTTCGGCCATCCTGGCGGCCGCGAACGGCGTGGATCTCAAGATCATCAGCATGTACAGCCGCGCTCCCAAAGCCTTCGTGGTGCTTGTCAAGGGAACGGCCATCCAGAACATCGCCGACCTGAAAGGAAAGAAAGTCGCCGGGCCCAAGGGAACGATCCTGCATCAGCTGATCCTGGCGGCCCTGGCGAAAAACGGCCTGCGGCCGGATGACATCCAGTTCGTGTCGATGGATCTGCCCAGTTCGGCGGCCGCCCTGATGAACGGCAGCGTCGATGCCGCCCTGTCCGCCGGCCCCGACGCGATCCGGGCCGAAAAAGCGGGGGCCCGGATCCTGACCAACGGCGAAGGGCTGGTCGAAGCCACCATCGTCACTGCGGTCCGGGGCGACTTCTTAACGAAACAGCCCGAGCTCGTAAAACGCTTCTTAACCGTGCATCAGGCGGCGGTCGCCCATATCAAGGCCAACCCCGAAGAAGCCCTGCAGCTGACGGCGGCGGAAACTGGCCTCCCTCTCGAAACCGTCCGGCAAATGCTGCCCTGGTATGACTTCGA
>CAZRQI010000128.1:0-5847 GCA_964602025.1 uncultured Veillonellaceae bacterium | reverse complement strand
ACAATGCCGTGATGCGGCCGCTGCGGGAACTCGAAAGTCGGGGCGTCCGTCTGTCAGTCGTTCCCTGCGACGCCTGCGGCCGGTTGGATCCTGACGTGGTGAAACGAGCAATTTGTCCGGACACGCGCCTGATTCTGATCATGCATGCTTCCAATGTCACCGGTGTCTTGCTGCCCATCGCCGAAGTTGCGGCGATCGCGCGGGAAGCTGATGTCCGTTTCGCGGTGGATGCCGCGCAGACCGCCGGCGTCTGTCCGATTGACATGCAGGCGCTCGGCATCGATTTTTTGGCCTTCACCGGGCACAAAAGCCTGGGCGGCCCGCAGGGAACTGGCGGCTTGACCCTCGGCGCTGACGTGAACCTGCGTCCGCTGATGTTCGGCGGGACCGGCAGCGCTTCTGAATCGGAAATCCAACCGGACTTCCTGCCTGATAAACTAGAAAGCGGCACCTTGAACGCAGTCGGCATCGCCGGCCTAGGCGCGGCCCTCGCCGATCTGACGGACTTTGGCGTGACTAACGTGCTGACGCATGAGCAAAAGCTAATCAGCTTGTTTCGCAACGGACTGCGTGAAATTCCCGGCGTGGAACTCTACGGACCGGAAAGCCCGCAGGAAGCGGTCGGAGTCCTTTCTCTCAATATTGGCGATCTACCCTGCGAAGAAGTCGGCGTCCGGCTCGAACGCGACTTCGGCATCCTGACCCGCACCGGCCTGCACTGCGCTCCGGCGGCGCATCGGACAATCGGCACCTTCGGGCGCGGCACCGTCCGGTTCAGCGTCAGCCGGTTCACGACCGAGGCGTACATAGCGGCGGCGCTCGCCGCTGTCGCAGCTATCGCCCGCAGCTGCCGATAAAGATAAAATATAAGCGTCGGGGCTGAGAACGCTTCGATGCTTCGCTTAACCTCCGCTTATCTCAGACCCCGGCGCTAATCCGCCAAAGCACTCCTCTAACCGATCCATAAAACAGCAAGACCTCCGAGGATGGCTTTTGGCCATACTTCGGAGGTCTTTTTTGTTCCGTATCAGAGAGCGCTTCAGCGCCGCGACGCCGCCACCGCCGCGAAGGCTACTTGGGCCGCCGCGATCGTCGCCGCGATATCCGCTTCGCTGTGGGCGGCGGACATAAACCCCGCCTCGAACTGGGACGGCGCCAGATAGATCCCCTGCTCCAGCATCGTGTGGAACCAGATTTTGAAGGCTGCCTGGTCCGACGTGGCCGCGCTGGCGTAATCCGTCACCGGCCGTTCATTGAAGAACATACCGAACATGCTACCCAGATGATGCGACTGGATGGCCACGCCGGCTTCGGCCGCCGCCGCGCCGATCCCCTCGCATAATGCGGTGGTCTTGGCTTCGAGTTGCGGATAAAAGTCAGGCGTGTTCATGATCTCTGTCAAGGTGGCGATGCCGGCGGTCATGGCCAGCGGATTCCCCGACAGGGTTCCTGCCTGATACACCGGTCCGGCCGGCGAAATGCAGGCCATGATGTCCTGTCGGCCGCCATAGGCGCCGACAGGCAACCCGCCGCCGATCACCTTGCCGAGACAGACCAGGTCCGGCTGGATGCCGAACCGGGCCTGGGCCCCGCCGAGCGCCACCCGGAATCCGGACATCACTTCGTCGAAAATCAGCAGAATGCCATAGTGCGCCGTCAATTCCCGCACTTTTTGCAGATAGCCGTCCCGTGGCAGCACCATGCCCATGTTACCAGGGACCGGCTCGATGATGACTGCGGCGATGAGTTCCCCCTGTTGTTCGAACAGTTTTTCCATCGCCTCGATGTCGTTATACGGTAGGGTCAGGGACGTGTGCGCCACCGCCGTCGGTACGCCGGGGCTGTCCGGCACGCCGAAGGTCGCGGCTCCCGAGCCGGCCTTGACCAACAGGCTGTCATGATGACCATGATAGCAGCCCTCGAACTTAACGATCCGGTCGCGTTTCGCGAACGCCCGAGCCAGCCGCAGCGCGCTCATCGTCGCCTCGGTCCCCGAATTCACCATCCGGACGATTTCCATCGCCGGCACGGCCTGCCGGACCAACTTCGCCAGTTCGGTCTCGAGCAAGGTCGGCGCGCCATAGCTGGTCCCGCCCGCAAGGGCCGCCTGCAGGGCCGCCGTGACTTTGGGATGAACATGGCCGAGAATCATCGGTCCCCAGGACAAAACATAATCAATGTATTCATTGCCGTCGATGTCGACGATCCGGCTGCCTGCCGCCCGGGCGATGAACGGCGGCGTGCCGCCGACGCTCCGGAAGGACCGGACCGGACTGTTGACCCCGCCGGGCATATATTGTTTGGCTTCGGCGAATGCCGCCGCCGACCGGCTCAAATCCAACGCCATTTTTGTCGCCTCCTACAGCCAGCGCGCCGCATCCAGCGCGTGATAGGTGATGATGATATCCGCGCCGGCGCGTTTGATGCTCGTCAGAATCTCCAGCGTCGTCCGCTGCTCCTCGATCCAGCCGTTGGCCGAAGCCGCCTTGACCATGGCATATTCGCCGCTGACATTGTAGGCGGCCACCGGCAGGTCAAAATTGTCCCGGACCTTGCTGATCACGTCCAGATAGGACAGCGCCGGTTTGACCATGACGATGTCGGCGCCTTCCGAAACATCGAGGTCCACTTCTTTCAGCGCTTCGCGGACATTCGCCGGGTCCATCTGATACGCCCGGCGGTCGCCGAATTTCGGCGCGGAATCGGCCGCCTCGCGGAATGGACCGTAAAACGCCGAAGCGTACTTGGCCGAGTAAGCCATGATCGACCGGTTGCTAAACCCTTCTATATCCAATGCTTCGCGGATGGCGGCCACCCGCCCGTCCATCATGTCCGACGGCGCGATCATGTCGGCGCCGGCTTTGGCCTGGCTCACCGCCACCCGGGCCAGCAGATCCAGCGTCGGATCGTTATCGACCTCCTGCCCCTTGAGCAGGCCGCAGTGTCCATGATCCGTGTATTCGCACAGGCAGACGTCGCCGATCACCACCATGTCGGGCAGCGCTTTCTTGATCAGAACCATCGCCCTTTGCACCGGGCTCTTCATGTCCCAGGCGCTGGAGCCTTTGGCGTCCTTGTATTCCGGCAACCCAAACAGCAACACGGCCGGAATGCCCAGCGCCGCAGCCTCTTTCGCGGCTTCCGCCGCCTGGTCGGCCGACAGATGGTATTGGCCGGGCAAGGAAGGAATCTCTTTTCTGATGTTGATCCCCGGCACGACAAAAATCGGGTACACGAAATCCTGCACCGACAGCTGGGTTTCCCGCACCATGTTGCGAATTCCCGCCGACGCGCGCAGACGGCGCGGCCGGTAAATCAGTTCACTCATCGCGGCTCCCCCCCAATTCCTGAATGATGCTTTCGGTCAAGCCCTGGATGGTATACTTTTCGGCGACGATGTCCGGCCGCAATCCCAACTCCCGGCAGGTATCGGCCGTGATGGGACCGATGCAGGCGATCTTCACTCCCGCCAACAACTCCCGTCCCTGTTCGCCCAGAAGCGCCAGCAGATTGGTCACCGTCGAAGAACTGGTGAACGTCACCACATCGATTTCCCCGGCAGCCAGCATCCTGCCGACGGCTTCCCCGTCAGCGCCGCCAGCCACGGTCCGGTAGGCCGTGACCACATCGACGGCCGCTCCCATCCGGGCCAGCTCGTCCGGCAACACTTCCCGCGCCTGTTCGGCCCGCGGAATCAGTACCCGGTCCTGCGCCCCCACTTTGCCGGCCAGCGCCGCCACCACCGCTTCCGCCCGAAACTCGGTCGGCACGACATCCGCGACAATGCCCTGGCGTTCCAATGCTGCCGCTGTTTCCGGCCCGATCGCGGCGACTCTGGCGCCGGCCAGCTGCCGGGCATCCTTGCCGGCCGCTCTCAGGCGGTTGAAAAAAGCCGCCACCCCATTGGGGCTGGTAAAGCCAATCCATGTATACTGCGACAAGGCGGCGATCGCCTGATCCAGCGGCGCAAAGCTCTCGGGTTCGACGATCCGGATGGCGGGGGCTTCGATGCAGTGCGCGCCGGCCGCTTCCAGACCGGCCGTCAGGCGGCTGGCCTGCTCCCGGGCCCGGGTCACCAGAATCCGGCGGCCAAACAACGGACGGTCATCGAACCAGCGCAGCTGGGCCCGCAGATTGACCACTTCGCCGACGATGAAGATCGCCGGCGGCGTCAATCGCTGCGCCGCCACATCCGCCACGGCCCGACCGACGGTCGTGACCAGGGTCCGCTGCTGCGGCGTCGTGCCCCAGCGAATCACGGCCGCCGGCGTATCCGCCGGCCGGCCATGCGCCATTAATTGCGAAGTGATATACGGGAGGTTTTCCACTCCCATCAAAAATACCAACGTGTCCACCGCCGTGGCCAGCTTGTCCCATTTCAGGCCGGACTCGGTCTTGTCGGGGTCTTCATGACCGGTCACTACGGCGAACGAAGTCGCGACGCCGCGGTGCGTCACCGGAATTCCGGCGTAGGCCGCCACCGCGACCGCCGAAGTGATGCCGGGAACGATCTCGAACGGCACGCCGTGTTCGCGCAGCGTGATGGCCTCTTCGCCGCCCCGCCCGAATACAAACGGGTCGCCGCCTTTGAGGCGCAGCACCGCCTTGTTTTCCTTGGCCAGCTTCACCAACAGCAGGTTGATCTCTTCCTGCCGCAGCGTGTGCTGGCTCGAAGCCTTGCCGACGTAGATCAATTCCGCGTCCGGACGCGCCAGCGCGATCAGGCGCGGCGACACCAGGCGATCATAGACGATGGCATCGGCCCGCCGCAGGCATTCCAGCACCCGGCCGCTGGCCAGTCCCGGATCGCCCGGGCCGGCGCCCGCCAGACAAACAGTCCCTTTTTGCAAAACCATCTCTCCCTTAGCCAAGCTCGGCCAATATTTCCGCACCGCCGGCCGCCAGCAACCGCCGCGCCAGACTGTCGCCCAGCATCGCCGCCTGCGACGGGTCGCCGACCGTTTCGTCCTCGACGCAGCGCGTTCCGTCCAGCGACAGGATTCGCGCCTGCAGCGCCAGTTTTTCGTCAGTCATCCGTCCATATACGCCGACCGGTACCTGGCAACCGCCTTCGACCACGGCCAGAAACGTCCGCTCCGCCGTGACGCAGGCCCGGGAACCGGCATCGTCCAGTCCGGCCACCGCCGCCAACACCTCTGCGTCCGCCGCCCGCGCTTCGATAGCCAGCACGCCCTGCCCCACCGCCGGCAAACATTCCGCCGGCGACAGCACCGCGGTAATCCGTTCAGCCCAGCCCAACCGGCGCAACCCGGCCGCAGCCAGCACGATGGCGTCGTATTGACCCTCGTCGAGTTTTCGCAGTCGGGTGTCCAGGTTGCCCCGCAGATTCTCGATCCGCAGGTCCGGCCGCAACCGCAGCAGTTGGGCCTTGCGGCGCAAACTGGAGGTTCCGACCGTCGCCTCGGCCGGCAGTTCCGCCAGACTGGCATAGCGACGGCTGACAAAGGCGTCATGCGGGTCCAGACGGGTGGTTGTCGCCGCGAGAACCAGCCCCGCCGGCAGTTCCGTCGGCATGTCCTTGAGGCTGTGCACGGCCAGATCGATATCCCCGGCCAGCATCGCTGTTTCCAGTTCCTTGGTGAACAGTCCCTTGCCGCCGATCTGCGCCAGCGGCACGTCGAGAATCTTATCGCCGGTCGTGACGATATGCTTTAGTTCCACGACCATGCCGGGATTCATTTCCTCCAGCCGGGCGGCGATGTGCCGGGCCTGCCACAGGGCCAGTTTACTGCCGCGCGTGCCGATGATGATTTTTTGTTTCACAGCTTGTCGATGCTCCCAATTCATTCAATTTAAACAGCTGGGTCAGCGCCGCCACGCAGAAGC
>CAZRQI010000127.1:0-5853 GCA_964602025.1 uncultured Veillonellaceae bacterium | reverse complement strand
CAACCAGGCCGGCCCAGCGGAGACTATAAAAGTGATGTGTCAGAATATGTAATTGGTTGGATACTAGGCATTGAATGGGATCCAATGTTTGTGATCAGAACAAACAAACGGAATCCAGGTAAAAATAACTATAGCGGAAAGTTTCTCTATACAGAAAAAGCCTCGCCGTTTGAAGCATTTTTATGCGAAGTTGGCGATAAGGTGCTGACGTATGAATCTGATAAATATAAAATGCTCCGTCCGTTAAGCTATAGTAATTGGCTGACGACAGATATCATCAAACATCCCAACGAACCTTTTGCCAACGAAGATAAAGTCGAAGTCAATCTCGAGCATATCAAAGCCAGTACTTCGTTTAAACCCGGAATTTTCGCTTCCTATCATGTTTATCCGTATTATCCGGATTTTTTGAATTATCAACGCAGCTATACCGGGTTTGCGGACCAGTCGGGTAAAGTTAACACCTATCGGGCATACCTGCGTGATTTGTTCAATAATCATACCATGCCGGTTCTGGTCGCGGAAGTCGGCATTCCGGCGGCTCGAGGCATGGCGCATGTGAATGTTCATTCCGGTTATAACCAAGGCCGACATAACGAAGTTGAACAGGGACAGATGGTCGCATCTCTGTTGCAGGACATTTATGCAGAGGGCTACTGCGGCGCCCTTATCTTCAGTTGGCAGGATGAATGGTTTAAACGAGTCTGGAATACCATGCAGTTCGATCTTCCAAGTCGGCGGCCATTTTGGTCGAATCCCCAGGCGAATGAGCAACAGTTCGGCATTTTGGCGTTTGACCCGGGAAAAGATAAAACCGTGAGTGAAGTGGACGGCGACATTAGCGAATGGCAGGATACTTCCCCGATATATGCCAATGAAAAATTGACGCTGTATGCGAAGTCGGATGAAAAATACCTGTACCTGATGGCAAAAACCAAAGATTATGATTTTGCCAACGACTCATTGTATGTAGCAATTGATTCGCTTCCCGCTCAGGGAAACTCGCGCGATATGATCCGCCGGTTGCAATTCGCCCGACCCGCAGAATTTTTATTACAAATTAATGGCGAAACAAACTCAAAAATATTGGTTGATTCTTATTATGATGCTTTTTACTTCCTATATGGGGTAAACGAAAAGGTTATTGATAAAAGATCTTCCTACCACAAGAAGGATCAAGGACGATTCAACCCGATGCAGCTCTGTGTGTCCAGGGAACTTTTTTTGCCGCAGGACAGAAAATATGTTCCGTTTCGCAGTTATGAAACCGGTCTGCTGCAATATGGCAATTCCAACCCGAAACATCCCGAGTTTGATTCCCTGGCGGATTTTTCTTTTAAGCAAGGCAACCTTGAAATCAGGATCCCGTGGCAATTGCTGAACATCATGGACCCTTCCACCAAGACAGCAATGGCGGATTTCTACAGCGGGAAGGGGCGAAAGGTTGAATCAAACGTTCCCAAGGAAGAAACTTTCATGAATTTTGATCGAGGAAATGTCATAAAAGCGCAGGCCATTGACGGTCTACATATCGGCGCAACGATTGTCAAAAAAAATATTAAAGATGACTCGGTCGTGGGCATGGGGTACTATACCTGGAATACCTGGACGTTGCCGACCTACCATGAGCGTTTAAAAAAATCATATCCAATTGTGCAAAAAACGTTTCAGGAACTTGAACGAAAAGAAGCTGCCAAGGAGAACGCACGATGAGAAAACAAATTAGCGTGATCATGCTTCTGTTGACCATTTGGGGGAGCATGCCAGCTTTAGCTCAGGCCGAACAAACGCCTGTTAAACTCTCCACCTCCTATAACCATGATAGCGACGGGGTGTCATACATCAGCTATAGCATTGCGACGGAGAAAAAAAATAAGCCATGGAATTTTACGTACGCCAATACCAGCATCCGGCAACGCGACTTTGCAGCAAGATTGACGGAGCAACGGTTCATCACCCGATGGCAGAACCGCATTAACGAAGAAAATTCCGTTTCAGCGTGGTTGGGGGTTGTGGACAGCAATGTTTGGCAGTTTATCCCTTTTGGCGTCCAATACCAGGGAGTGGTCAATACGATTGATCAAATCTGGTTAAGTTATGCTCACGACTCCGTGACAACGGTTGCAGCGTTTCAAAATCATATCTTCAGCGATCAATTCACCGGACGTTACCGCAAGGAGCTCGACCGGCGTCTGATGCTTGATGCAACTTTGAGATATGCACAATTCAGTGACAAAAACTATCGCAAGACCTTCGGAATTGGCCTGACCAAGGATTTTAGCCCGCGCTTCCGGTTGGGCCTGGTCTATCTCTATGACACATCGGATTATGATAAGCGATCGGTTTATTATTTGCCCAAGGGAGAATCTTCACTGTCCCTTGTTCCGGAATATGCGGTTCCGATCGGCGAGGGGAGCCTGGCGATCAGACTGAGCCAATCGCTACTTGCGCGGAACAAGGATGGTCACATCAATCGAACAACCTTTGGCGTCCGCTATCAACTGAATAACCTTGCTTTTGATGTGCAGTGCTATAGTGACGGGAGTTACTCGTCGCAAGACTATTCTATCTCCTGGAACACCAGATGGTGAGCATTTGTAAGTCTGCCCTTTCAACACAAAACGTTGACTAGCTTGTGGTGAAAATGAAGTTAAAATACTCACTCACAGTGTTGCTTTCCACGATTCAATTGTTTCAGTTTGCCGTTGTTTCCGCCACGGCGTCTTCGTCTTGGCGTGATCCGCCAACTGTTGAATTTTCCGGATATCACTGGCAGGTGAAGGAAGGGTATGGGGCACCTGGTCAAAATCGCTGGTCAAAAGAGAATGTCAGGGTCGATGCGGAAGGACAGTTGCACCTCCGGCTTAATTTCAGGGCAGGGGGCTGGTATTGCGCCGAAATCCGCAGCGAGGAATGGTTCGGTTATGGCTCGTTTATCTTTCATTTGATCGCGAATCCTGCCCATTTGGCTTCGCATAGCGTTCTGGGAATGTTTCTTTTTAATGAAATAAGCCAGAATGAAATTGATGTGGAAATTTCCCAATGGGGGAAAGACGCCGAAGCCAATCTACATTACAGTCTTCATAATCGGAACGGCCCGGTAATGGTCGAAAAATTTTTTCTGAACCTTTCGGAAGGAGACTTCAGTACCCATCGCATCGACTGGTTGCCAGGCCGAATCGTATATTCTAGTCAATACGGTCATCGTCAGGACTTGCAGGGCTTAATCTTCCAAAAGATACTCGCCGCTTCGGAATCTGAAGACACATTCCTGCCAAACGGGAAAATGCGGGTTCATTTGAATTTTTGGCTGTTTCGTGGTAACGCTCCCGACCAGGACGCGGAAATGGAAGTGATCATCCGCCGGTTTATATGTTTACCCACGGGTGAGTAATACTGGATTTTCCAGATATAAAAGCGGTTCATTTGCACGGAACTACATTTCGTGCAAATGAACCGCTAATTTTTCGGCAAGATAATGGGGTTTTTACCCGCTTATTAATAATATTCATTGGCTGGCAGAGCCGGAAGTTTGTTGCTGAAAGCCCTGGCGGGTCATTTTTCCCCAGGCGGCCGTTTGGCGTAAAGAACTGAAATAGCCGGCAACTCGCCAAAAGCTAATCAGTTGGCGCGGCCCAAAATTTTCCAACAATGCGTAAAGAATCATGGTCAGGATATAAGGGCCGGGAAACGCATCGCTTTCCTTTTCGGCAATGGCCAAGGCGAAAAAGGAAACCAATATCCCGAGCAATATCGACGTCACGAACAATAATAACACGATTTCGTAGTTCAGCAATCCTAAAATCCAGGCCAGCAGAACCATCAGATAACCTTGCATCTCAATAAAAGGACCGGACAGTTCAAAAATAAAGAAGTAGGGCATGGCCAGCATGCCGATCCGGCCATAACGGGGATTGAACTGCATGATCCGATGGAAATACAAAATATCAATCAAGCCTCTTTGCCAACGATCACGTTGGCGATGCAAGACACTCCAACTTTCCGGCACTTCTGTCCAACAGGTAGCGTTAAAGGCATATAACACGCTGAATGGTAGCTTGTTTTCCAACATATGACGATTTAGACGCACTACCAGCTCCATATCTTCACCAACAGTGTCCTGTTTAAACCGTTCACTGCTGGTCAGATACCCGCCGATTTCCACTACGCGGTCTTTTCCGAACAAGCCGAAAGCGCCGGAAATAATGAGTAGGGATCGGAGTTGCGACCAGCCGAGACGACCGGCCATAAAGGCCCGGATATATTCGATCGTTTGGAAACGAGCGATATGGCTTCGGGGAATATTGATCTTCGTTAGGGTCCCTTTATCCACGGTACAGCCGTTTACCGGAAAAATATTGCCACCCAGTGCAACCGGTTCATTAGGAGCATCCAGGATCATCGATGCCATCTTGATCAAGGAATCCTTTTCCAACAGGGAGTCGGAATCGATGCCGCAGACAAATTCCTTACGGGAGATGTTGATCCCGACATTTAGGGCATCGGCCTTGCCACCGCCGGCTTTGTCAACCACAATCAGTTTGGGATAACTGGGATTGGCATATATTCCGCGAACTGGCTTGGTCTTAAGACGGGTGGGAATGAACCGGTCGACTTTTTCCAGGCGAAAATAAGCGATGAGTTTTTGCAAAGTTTGGTCGGTTGAGCCATCATTCACGATAATCACTTCATAATTGGGATAATGTAGGCTCAGCAAGGAATTGGCGCTTTCCAAAATGGAGGCTTCCTCCTGGTAGGCAGGGGCGATAATGGAGATCGATGGCAGGATCCGCGGTCGGAACAAGAATGCAGTTTTTTTCAGCCGCCAGTTTCGGGCCTGTTTGTTTAACGCAACAAGGGAAAGGGCTAGCAGAATGAGGTAACTTGAATTAATAGCGAGTGAATACCAGGCGATGAAATAATTGAAATCGAGAACATATCGGGTTATGTGTTGGAACATACTCCATTCCGACAAATAATTCCAATAACGAACCGTGTAATAGAGAGGAACGATTCCCAGTACAATCGGCAACAAGAGTCGGAGACGCAGAAGTTTTCCTTTTTCCGCCGAATGGTCGCGAACGGACGGCGGATGTTCCAAGGGAGTTTCGTTCAGTTTTGCCAATATTCGCGATGGCAGATATAAACGCAGTTCGGTCCGCAACTCCGGCAATTCCATCAGCAACGGTCGCAACAATTCGAGAATGATGTTTTCAGCCTCAACGGTTCGGTTCTTATTTAAGAAACCAATAATTCCGTTGGTTTTTCCCAGGCGGATCATCTCGGTCAAGATCGGCTTCAAACGCTCGTTTTTGCCGACGATCAGCTGCATCAGAAGATAGTCAATGCGATTGGACAGAATTTTGGCCAACGCATTGCGCAACTCGGTTGTTTTTGCACTGGAAAAAACTTCGATGATCCAAGCCAAATGCTGCGGCTGTTTTTGCAGAATTTGTGAGATGACTACCACCGCGGTGTCGCTGCTACGAGGATCGGCAAGCAACGGCATTAGTGTTTCTATTGTTTGCCGGCTTGGAATTTTCTCCAATGCCTCAATTACGATGTTGCGCAGAATGGGGTCGGGGTGAAAGAGAAATTCGGGTTTGTTCAATTCATGATAATAATACAGTCCGAGCGTTCGGGTAGCACGGTAAGCCAAATCGCGAAGCGGGCTCTGGCTTTGCTGCAATAAGTAATATTTGAGTTGTTTGGAAGGATAGATGCCGGCAAAATCGATGAGCAAGCTGTGCAGCTCCATTTCGTCGCGAGAAATCAGATTCGGCAATTCATCATGCAATTCTTTGCCAAAAGAAGCCAGCATCATATTAACCCTGGTTCGATACCATTGTGGCG
>CAZRQI010000126.1:0-5876 GCA_964602025.1 uncultured Veillonellaceae bacterium | reverse complement strand
GGTGAATCGATGAAGCTGGGCGCACGGATTGCAATATCCCATACGATTTTCGGGCTGATTGCCGTTATGGCGATTTTTTTGCTGGTGGACCGGGTTTGGGTAAAAACGTTTGAACAGTTGGAACAGAACGCGATCCGGGAGAATGTCAACCGCGCCCGTCTCATCTGGAACAAGGAGCAGGAAACATTAAAGGCGATCGTCGGCGACTGGGCGCCTTGGGATGACCTGTATGCCTTTGCCCGGAATCCGCAGGATCAAAAATTCGTCAAAGATAATCTGCAAGATTCTGCGATGGCCAATTTGCGGATTGACGCTATCGCAGTCACGGATCCTTCCGGCAAAATTCTATTCGCCAAAGCCATCGATTCGGAACAAAAACAGGAAATCCCGCTTTCTACCGAGTTTCATCGGCATATCCGCCCGGATCAGTTGTTTTTTGCGGAATTGCAGGGGGATAAATCCGCCAATGGCGTCTTATGGATGGATAACATGCCGGTCCTGTTGTCCGCGCAGCGGATTCTCAAGAGCGACAAAACCGGCGTCAGTCCGGGGATTTTGGTTTTCCTGCGCAAGGTGGACGCCGAACTGTTAACGGAAATTGCGGATATTGTGCAAGCGCCGGTTCGCATCGAATCGAACGAAACCTACCGTACTCTCGTCAATGAAAAGGAAGGCGACGACGTCCGGCAGCAGACGGATACTCATATCAAATCCTATCTGCCGATGCAGGATCTTTACGGCAATATTCCGTTTGTCCTGACCGTGGAGACTTCGCGGTCGCTTTCCCTGGAGGTTCAGAAGCATCTCAAATATTTCATCGTTGTTTTGACGGCTTTGATTGCCATGATCCTTCTTCTTTCCATCGTGGATTTAAACCGGATGGTGGTACGGCGGCTACAAACCATGGATGCCTTTTTAAAACAGCCGGACATCGTGGATGGCAATATCAAGCAGTTGGCGATTGAAGGCAATGATGAACTGACGCAAGTGACGGTCAGCATGAACCAGATGCTGGAGCGGATCGCCGGATCGCGCCGTGAGATCGGGCAACTGAATGCGGCGCTGCAGGCGGAATTGATCGAACGGAAACTGGCGCAACAATTTCTTCTGTTCTCCAGCCAGCACGACGCGTTGACGGGCTTGTTCAACCGGACCTATCTGGACGAAGCACTGCAAAAGATCCTGCAACAGGGAGCTAACGGCGTCGGCGTGATCTGTTGCGACCTGGACGGCCTCAAATTGGTCAATGATACTTTGGGACACGCGGCCGGCGACCGGTTGCTGCAACGGACGGCGGATGTCCTGAAAGCCGCCGCGCCGCCGCAATCCCTGATTGTCCGTACCGGCGGCGATGAATTTGTCGTGGTGCTGACGGAAATCACGGAAACGGAGCTTGAAGCCATCGGCCAAAAGATTCGCGATGCCTGCCTGATTGCCGATTTGATGGAACTGCCGCTGCGGTTGTCCATGGGCTGGCGCTATCAGGAGCGGTGCGAGCCCGGTTCGGATGATCTGGACGTCATGTTGAAGGCCGCCGACGATGAAATGTACCGGCAAAAACTATCCAGCAGCCAAAGCGCCCGCAGCGGCGTGGTGCACACCATCATGAAAATGCTGGAGGTCCGCGATTTTGAAACAGAAGAGCATTCCCAGCGGTTGGCCCGGATGGCGGTTGGCCTTTCCGACCGGGTCGGCTTGCCGGGGCACCGGAAGAACGATCTCCGCTTATTGGCGCAATTTCACGACATCGGCAAAATCGGCATTCCGGACAAAATCCTGCTGAAACCGGGGGCCCTTACCTCCGAAGAGCGGAAAGAGATCGAACGCCATTCGGAAATCGGTCATCGCATTGCGACCGTTATTCCGGAATTGCAACCGGTGGCGGAATTTATTCTGAAACATCATGAACGTTGGGATGGCAAAGGCTATCCGCTGGGATTGAAGGGGGAACAGATTCCGATCGAAAACCGGATTCTGGCGATCGTTGACTCTTTTGACGCCATGACCAGCGACCGTCCTTACCGCAAGGCCATGACGGCGGACGAAGCGTTCGCGGAACTGCGAAAATGCCAGGGAAGCCAGTTTGACCCGATCTTGGTGGAACTTTTCCTGGCGATGTCGACGGAAGAGGAAAACCGCGCCGCCGAAGCATGAACGGGCTGTTGTCGTTAATTCGCCCGAAGGCTTGTGCGCGTTGACTTTGGCAAGGTCGTGCACTATAATAAATGGCAACAGCGGAACCTTACCCATGGCCCCGCCAACTGCGGGGTTTTTTAGTTTGAGGAGGATGTCGATGAACGAGAAATACGTCCCCGGAGAGATTGAACCCAAGTGGCAACAACGCTGGGCCGATTCCGGCGCTTTCCATTCCGAAGTGGATCGGACCAAACCCGAGTACTACGTGCTCGAGATGTTTCCCTATCCTTCGGGAGCCTTGCACATGGGTCATGTGCGCAATTATTCCATTGGGGACGTAGTGGCTCGTTTCCAAAAGATGCGGGGCTACAATGTCCTGCATCCGATGGGTTGGGATGCTTTCGGCATGCCGGCGGAAAATGCCGCGATCAAGAACAAGGTTCATCCGGCCGAATGGACATGGAGCAATATCCGCAACATGCGCCGGCAACAGCAAGAACTTGGCCTTTCCTACGACTGGGAACGGGAAGTGGCGACCTGCCATCCGGAATACTATCGCTGGACCCAATGGCTCTTCCTGTTGTTTTTCGAACGGGGTCTGGCTTATAAAAAGAAAGCGGCGGTCAACTGGTGCGAGGAATGCAATACAGTGCTGGCCAACGAGCAGGTCATTGACGGCAACTGTTGGCGCTGCAACTCGGTGGTCGTCAAGAAGGAACTGGAGCAATGGTTCCTGAAAATCACCGACTACGCCGATCGCCTGTTGAAAGACTTGGATCTGTTGGGCGGTTGGCCCGAACGGGTCCGCACCATGCAGGAAAATTGGATTGGCCGCAGTGAAGGCGCGGAATTCAGTTTTGACGTTCCGGAACTGGGCGAAAAGATTCCGGTTTATACGACGCGGCCGGACACGTCCTTCGGCGTGACCTATGTGGTGCTGGCGCCGGAACATCCGCTGGTGGAAAAACTCATCGCCGGCAAGTCGGAAGAGACGGCCGTACGGGAATTTGTCGCCAAGGTTCGTCAGTTGAGCGAGATCAACCGGACCGCGACGGATGTGGAAAAAGAAGGTATGTTTACCGGCGCTTACGCCGTCAACCCCTTCAATGGCGAAAAAGTGCAGATCTGGGTTGCCAATTATGTATTGTTCGAATACGGCACCGGCGCCGTCATGGGTGTGCCGGCTCATGATGAACGCGACTGGGCTTTCGCGACAAAATATGGCCTCGACAAGCGCCTGGTGGTGCAAACCCCGGCGATGCCGATGAGCATCGAGACGATGGCGGGGGCGTATGACGGCGACGGCGTGCTGGTCAACTCCGGCTCGTTTGACGGGTTGGACAACGAGACCGGCAAGACCCGGATGACCGACTGGCTCGCGGAGCAGGGCATCGGCCGGCGGCGAGTGACCTATCGCCTGAGGGATTGGCTGATTTCCCGGCAACGTTACTGGGGCGCTCCCATTCCGATCGTGTACTGTGAGGATTGCGGGGCCGTAGCGGTTCCCAAAGAGGAGCTGCCTGTCCGGCTGCCGGAAAATGTACGGTTTGACGCTGGCGCCGTATCACCGCTGGCGACTGTCGGCGATTTTGTGAACTGTACCTGTCCGAAATGCGGCAAACCGGCCCGCCGGGAAACCGACACCATGGATACTTTTATTTGTTCGTCCTGGTATTATTACCGTTATGCGGATCCGCGCAACACCAAAGCGCCGTGGGACTTGGACAAAGCCAACTATTGGCTGCCGGTCGACCAGTACATCGGCGGCATCGAGCACGCGATCCTGCATCTGTTGTATTCCCGGTTTTTTACCAAGGTTCTCAAGGATGCCGGTCTCATTGACGCCGACGAACCTTTCAAAAACTTGCTGACCCAGGGCATGGTCATCAAGGATGGCTCGAAAATGTCCAAATCCAAAGGCAACATTGTATCGCCGGAAGAAATCGTGAAAAAATACGGGGCGGATACCGCCCGCCTGTTTATCTTGTTTGCGTCGCCGCCGGAACGCGATCTGGAGTGGAGCGACCAAGGCGTCGAGGGGGCGGCGAGATTTTTGAACCGCCTGTGGCGCATTGTCGGCCACTATACCGAGATTGCCATGGCGGCTCCTGCCGGCTACGACGCGGCGACGTTGACCGACGAAGAAAAAGAACTGCGCCGGGCGTTGAACGCCACGATCCGCAAAGTGACGGACGATATCGCCGATCGGTTCAATTTCAATACGGCCATCAGCTCGATCATGGAATTGGTGAACGCGCTGCATGCTTACCGGGATGCGGCGACCGAATCCCATCCGGCGCTGATCCGCGAAACCTTGGAGGCATTGCTCCGGCTTTTGGCGCCGTTTGCCCCCCATATCACGGAAGAACTCTGGACCCTGACGGGCCATGCCGACAGCGTGCATCGCCAAAGTTGGCCCAAGTGGGATGCGGAGGCTCTGAAAACCGCGACTGTGGAAATCGTGGTCCAGATCAACGGCAAGGTTCGCGATAAATTGACCGTGCCGTCGGAAATTACCGTGCCGGCGCTGGAAAAGCTGGCGGCGGGCCAGGAACGGATTCAGGCGTTGATTGAAGGGAAAACCGTGGTAAAGGTGATTGCGGTTCCCGGAAAATTGGTCAATATCGTCGTCAAGTGATCTGGAGCGATTAAAACTCGGTTGATTTTCCGATATGCAATATGGTGCACTGCGCCGGCCTGTACGCACAGGCCGGTTTTTCTTTGCCGGACAGGAAGCAGGACGGGAGGGAAAAATATGCGAAAGGTGGATGAACTGGAAGAACAGGCGGAGCGGCTGCGGCAAAAGAAACGAAAAATCGTGGCGGCGTTGGCGGTGTGCCTCCTTGGATTCAGTAGTTACAGCTGGTGGAGCAAAACCACTCCGCCGCAGTCCGACGTTTCATCGTCCGGAGCGGAAGTAGCGGAGGCTTCCCGACAGCCGCGGGGTGAAATCGTCGTTTATGTGAGCGGGCTCGTGGAACATCCCGGCGTCATCAAGCTGCCGGCCGGCAGCCGGGTGTTGGACGCAGTGAACGTCGCCGGCGGACTGCTGTTCGGTGCGGAAGTGTCCAAGCTGAATTTGGCGCAACCCCTGCGCGACGGCATGCAAATCCATGTGCCGGGAACTCCCGCCGTGAAAAACGACGGCATCAGTTCGCATTATCAGATGGCGGCGGGTACTGGGAAAAACTCTTCCACTCCGCCAGGCTCTATCGCGCCATCGGACAAGATCAACATCAACACCGCCACAGCGGCGGAATTGGACAAGTTGCCCGGGGTGGGGCCAGCCATGGCCAACCGGATCGTGGAATGGCGACAGACAAACGGGCCTTTTCAGTCGGGCGAAGACTTGAAACAAGTGAAAGGGATCGGTGCGGCCAAGTATCAGAAGTTGAAGGATAGAATCTCTTGGTAGCCTTTGCGACTGCTTTTGGTGCGGGAATATGGGCCGTCGGCGCGGCGCCGCCGGGAATGGCGGTTATGTTGGCGTTGACAGGGATCCTGGCGTTAACGATCCAGGCCGGACGGAGGCGGTGGCGGGGCAATGCGGCCGGCTCCCTGCTTCCGGGCGTGGTCCTGTTGTTATTCTGTTTGGCCGGGATGGCCCGCATGGCGAACGTCAATCGAACGGTCACCGGTTCGGTCCGGGAATATGCCGGCCGGAACGTTACGGTTCATGGCACAATCCGGGAAATGCCGCAACTTGTGGGCGGAAATCCGGGGGAGTGGAAAATTCGGGT
>CAZRQI010000125.1:0-5886 GCA_964602025.1 uncultured Veillonellaceae bacterium | reverse complement strand
TTTATATGCTTACATTCTATCGCGTTTTGGCACGCCAGGCAAGACTCCTATGATGCCGGAACAAGCATGAGTCGAACCGGCAGATTGGATGATCCGGGCGGTGACAGCGTCACCCACAGGGAATCGCCGGCGGAAAACTCGGCCAGCAATTCAAAATCCGCCAGGGTGCCCTCGCCAAAATAAAGAGTCTTTCCCGGCGTTCCCACCACCGTGTGCATCGTTTTCGTCTTCACCGCCGCCCAACCGGCATATACGCCGCCGCGGGGATTCAGATAGCAGCGAATTTTTCCTTTGCCTGCCGAAGGAATCAAGATTCGGTACACAACACCATAATTTCCGTAGTTTCGGACCATTTGACCGTTGGTCGCATCCACCCCGGCCAGAAACGGATCGATTTCCCCATCGCCGATGGTGATCGCCACCGGCCCGTCGACGGTTGGATTATAAGGGCGGCGGCCCAGGAGCAGCCGCTCGTTGTGGGAAAAGCTGCCCCGCAGATGGGGCTTGCCCGACACCGGCGGCAATATGGGATAGGAAGCAATCAACGCCGCAAGATCGCCGTGCTCTGGAATTGCCGCCACAACCAGCTGCAGTTCCTGGTCCACACGGAAGTCGATCATTCCCGTCAGCAGCATTTGCGGCGGTAACGACTGCGTCCCGCTCCCACCGGGCAGCAACGCGCTCTTGCCCGGCGCCACCTCCAGTTTGTGCGACCGACCCCCCCGCAGATAATCGCCCTGGATGGATCGGCCCGCCCGCAACAGATCGGCATCCGGCCGGCTGATCCCATACCGGAGCACTTCCACTTTTGCCGGTTTCTTTCCTTTGTTGGTGAGCAAAGCCACAATCCGCTTCTTTTCCGGCATGGCGTTGAAATGGTGGAAAAACAACCGCACATTGCCATTGACGGAATCCCTGTACAAGATCCCCTCCTGGGCCACGTCCTCCGGACTGTCAGACAAAATCAGCCTTCCACCGGCTTCCGAAGCGCTCACCGGCCACTCCGGCAAAATATCCGCCAGATCGGCCAGCCGCACGGACGCCGCCCGTGCGGACGCCGTCATACCGAAAAATGCGGCCAACAGCAGCAACAGAAACAAAATTCGCTTCATTATCGTTTCTCCAGCTTTCCTTTAAGGTTCAGCCACCACAGGCGGAGCCGAAATTCCCAAAGTCCAAACCGGGATGCCGGTACACTCAGCCGCCGGATCATATATAGATTTTCTCCCGGCCGGTTTACGCCAACGACCGAGGAACAGGCCGCCCGATAACCGGTCCGGCTCAGCAGTTCGACGACCGCCGGCGCCGTTTCTCCAAATGGATTCGCGAAGATGGGCGCAGCACCGGGCGCATTATTTTCCAGCATCAGCCGCGAGGACAACAATTCGCGTTCCAGTTCCTTCAGATTGATCTCATTGAGAGTGTAATGATGGACCGTATGGGAACCGACCTCCATCCCGCCGACAATCATCTCGCCGGCCTGCCGCCAGTTCATGTACCCCGGTTGCCCCATCTTTCCGGTCACCACAAAAAAAGTTCCCTTCATCTTTTGACGGGATAAAATGGGAAACGCCGCCGTATAGTTGTCCTCATAGCCATCATCGAAGGTGATAACGACCGGCCGGGAAGGCAGCTTACCCTGCCCGGACAACCCCCGGGCCAACTCCATCACACTGATGGCCGTATAGCCGCTATCCTGCAGATAGGCCAACTGCCGTTTGAAATCCGCCGGGCGCACATACAGCCAATCCGGGCCCTCCCCAACATGGTGGTACGTCAGCACCGGGATGCCCTCTCCCGGTGAAACCAACCATGCGACCGTCATGGCCGCACACAGGAAAAGCGCCGCTGTCACAAGCCAGATGCGCCGCTTCATGTCAGTTCCTCCACAGTCAGTTGTTCCGCAAGTTTTTCCAGAGCCCGGAGTCGATGGCTCATGCCAGAGCGGCTGATAGAACCGTCGAACACCTCCACCAGTTCCTGCAAAGTGGCTTCCGGATAGGCCAACCGCAGCTCTGCAACCTCCCGGAGCGGCCGTGGCAGGGAATCGATGCCGCGATCCCGGACGATCCGCCGAATTCCTTCGATCTGGCGCACAGCGGCATTCACTGTTTTTGCCAGGTTGGCGGTTTCGCAGTTCACCAGGCGGTTGACCTGATTGCGCATCCCCTTGACGATCCGAACATTCTCAAATTCCAGCAAGGCTTCGTGGGCGCCGGCCAGCCCCAAAAAGGAAGTGATGGCGTCGCCTTCCTTCATATAGACAACATAATCCTGCTTGCGCGTCGTCAGCCCTGAGTTCAGTCCGAACGACCGCAACGCAGCGGACAGCGTCCTGGCGAATCCTTCGTTTTGCGTTACCATTTCCAGATGGTACTCCACTTCCGGTCGGTTGATCGAGCCACCGGCCAGAAAAGCTCCTCGCAGCCAAGCCTTGCGGCAGCAGCTTTTGCGTGGCGGGCCAGGAGGAGCGTCCGCCAATACTCCGTCCCGTAAAATATCCATCCGTTCCAGCAGCCTGGTCACCGCCGGCGATGGCAGCGCCCGCAACTCATAGGAATTATTCTTTTTCAGCCGTAAAGCGCGGGTGACTTTGACTTCAGTATCTTCGATGCCTTCTTTTTTTAAGGAACGCAGTGTCTTACGGGCGACTGCGGCATTTTCGGTAACAAATTTGATACCGATTCGCCCTTTTCCGCCAAAAGAAATCACCCCGCCCATCCAAAGCAGCGCCGACAGTTCCGCCTGCTCGCAACAAGCCGCCTCTTCTTCCACCCGTATCAGTTCGTTCTTCACATCCCCGGCAAACGACAACGGTAATCCTCCCTATAGGCCAATGCGGACCGAAGTCTGCACCTATTCCTCACGTTCATTTTTCTGTGTTCCTGTTTTTTCCGAAGTTTTCCGCCGCCGATCCAGTATGGAAAAGATCAGCTTCGACAACCTTTCCGGGTCATGACGCACCCAATTCGTTTCACTGATCATCTGCGCCGGAACCGCTGCGACTCCCATTCTTTCCAGTTCCGCGATATCTGCTTCTACCGGACAAGCGCCCTCTTTCGCGTAGTTTTCCAGTAAACAGGAAGCAATTTCTTCCACATTGACCAAAACTTCATCAATAATTCCCGGTCCGCCATGCCTAAATAGCGCCCTTACATGGTCCGACGCAGTATACTGGTCGGTTTCACCGGGTTGGGTCATCACATTGCAGACATAGACGCGGAATGCCCGGGTGTTTCGCAACGCCTCCGCAATATCTTTCACCAAAAGATTAGGGATCACACTCGTATACAGACTGCCCGGACCCAGGACAACCATGTCGGCCTCGCGGATTGATGTCAGAGCAGCCTGAACCGCCGGAACATCGGCCGGTTCCATCGTGACCCGCTGGATGCACTTGCGGGCGCAGGGGATATTCGATTCCCCGTCGATCACCGTTCCATCCGTCATCTGCGCTGATATTCTCACCGGCTTGGCCGATGCCGGCAACACCCGGCCCCGAACAGCGAGAACCTTGCTGGATTCCTGCAGGGCCTGTTCGACATCCCCGCCCACAACCTGAGTCATCGCCGCAATAAAAAGATTGCCGAAACTGTGGCCGGTCAGGTCGCCGTCGCCGCTGAATCGATATTGAAACAATTTTTCCATCAAGGGTTCCGTATCCGCCAGAGCCACCAGACAACTCCGCAGATCCCCCGGCGGCACAATCCCCAACTCCTGCCGCAAACGACCGGAAGAACCGCCGTCGTCAGCCACCGTGACAATCGCGGTCAGATTGCTGGTACGACGTTTCAGCCCGCGCAACAAGGTGGACAAGCCGGTACCGCCGCCGATCACGACCACGGCCGGTCCTTTGTCCAGGCGGCGTTTCTGGTACATGATATCCACCAGCCGGTTGGCGCCTTCCGGAGCCACCGCATCGATAATCGAACGGATAATCCGCCGCATCGCGTAAAACATTATCCCTAATCCGGCGCAAGACACCACGGCGCCGACCAGTGTCGGCATCCAACCGTAATAATTGCCGGTCGCCCGGTAGATAGCCCAAAACAGCCATCCCTCCACCAGACCGATAAACCGGTAATTCAGCAGCAAAGCCACTCCGAACCCTGCGGCGACGACACCGCCGGCGAACAGAAAAAACCACCGCTTAATCCGCATTCCCGGATACAAGAGTTTCAGAAGCGCCATGTTCAGTCCTCAACCTTGTTGTGTTTGATGTCGCGATGTTCGAGAGACACCTGATATCCCTGGGCAACGAGCGCATCGCGGATTTTCGAGGCGACAAAAACCGAGCGGTGCAGGCCGCCAGTGCAGCCAATCGCAATGACCAGCTGGCTTTTTCCCTCTTTGACATAATGAGGAATCAAAAAATCAATAAAGGATTGCAACCGAGTCATAAATTGATGAGTGACCGGCCATTGGTCGATATACTCGCGAACCAGCGGATTCTCGCCGCTCTTTTGCCGCAAAGGCTCGACATAGTAAGGATTGGGCAGGAACCGGACATCGAACGCCATGTCCGCATCAAGCGGAATCCCATATTTGAAACCGAAGGAAACCACGTTGATATGCAGCTTGGCCTGTTCCCCGTCCGATGCGTATAATTCAATGATCCGTTCCTTGAGTTGCTGCGTCTTCATGTTGGATGTGTCGATGATATGAGTAGCCCGTCCCCGCACATACTCAAGCTTGTCCCGTTCCAGCCGGATCCCTTCGCTGACCCGGCCGGCCGGCGCGAGCGGATGACGTCGCCGGGTTTCCTTGTAGCGGTGGATGATCGTTTCATCGGAAGCTTCGAGGAACAACACTTCGGTCATCATGTCCTGCTGGTCCATTTCCCCCAGCACCTGCATCAACTGGTCAAAAAACTCACCGCCGCGGATATCCACGACCAGCGCGATCTTATTCACCCGACCTCCGGACTGTTCACAGAGTTCGGCGAATTTGGGAATCAGGGCCGGCGGCAGATTGTCGACGCAAAAATAGCCGAGATCCTCCATAAATCTCATAACCTGGGTCTTGCCGGCTCCCGACATGCCGGTAATGATGACGAGACGAGGTTTTTCCATCTACACAGCCCGCCTTTCTTTCACAAAGTCACCGACCGGTGGTTGCTGCGACGGTTCAAGTGCATCAGCACTCTTTCCAGCGAAGTGTTGACCACCTGACTTGGAGGAATGTCATGTTTAGCCAGCAACTCCGCGGCAGCGGCGAATTCACCGACTGATTCGCAATAATGGCTGTCCGAACCTACGATCAACTTGGTTTCATAAGTCGCAGCCAACGCAATAATATGATCGCAATGGGGCAAACTTCCCTTACGGGTTACCGTCAGCGAACTGTTGTTGATTTCAAGGGCGACCCCGCAGCGCGCCGCTTCGCGGACCACGGCTTCTTCGTCGATCAGGTATTCCGGATTGCCGGGATGGACGATCACATCCACAAACGGATTCTGCATCACGGCCAGCATCATCTCGGTATTCTCCGTCACCGAGCCATAGGGGGAACATACCGTATGCAAGCCGACCGCGACAATGTCGAGTTTTGCCAGCCGGGCGTCATCAAGATCGAGCCGGCCGACGCGGTCCATAGCATTGGCTTCAATTCCTTTCAATACCCGGACGCCGAACAGGGAATCGGGAATGGCCATCTGATTGGAAAAATGATACGCATGGGGACCTCCCGGCATCCCTGGGCCGTGATCGGTCAGAGCAATCATCGGCAGTCCCTTGCCGGCAGCCACGCTGGCTATTTCTCGCACGGTACTGTAGGCATGCCCGCTGGATACTGTATGGACATGCAAATCCGCCACAAATTGCATCGAATCACCTCTTTTGTTATTATACAGCATTTCCGTCCAGGCTGTCTTATCTCTGGCCGTTT
>CAZRQI010000124.1:0-5890 GCA_964602025.1 uncultured Veillonellaceae bacterium | reverse complement strand
CCGCGCCCGTTCACGTTGGGAGCCTTCACCATCGATACCCGATTCGCCGAAGAGTTCCCCCGACAGGCCCTGCAAAAGTTTTGCGATCAGCTCGAACTTCCGTTTGACTCAACCGCCATCGATATCCCCCGCGCCATCGCCGCAGCGTCATCGCCGGATGCCTGCGCCACCTGCGCTTTTTTCCGCCGGGGAGCGCTGAACCGCATCGCCCGTGAGCGCGGTTACAACAAGGTTGCTTTGGCGCACCATCACGACGACGCGGTGGAGACGTTCCTGATGAGTTTGTTTTACTCCGGCCGCCTGAAAACCTTTCTGCCGAAGACGCCGCAGGAGCGAAGCGGGATCACGATCATCCGCCCGCTCGTCTATTTTCGGGAAGCGGAAATCATCGAAACGGTCGACCGGCTCGGACTTCAGCCCCTGAAAAACCCCTGCCCCTACAACGGCAACACGAAACGCCAGGAAATCAAAGAACTGTTGCGTGATTTTGAAGAAAAAGACCCGGAATACTATCGCCGGTTTTCCGCCGCCATGCGGGGCGGCGCCAGCGCGGAGCTGTGGCCGGCCGAACCCGGGCGCTACGAGTTGAAGGGAAAATATCTGAAATTCCGGGGAACCCCGACAAAATAAGGTTCGACCAAAAATCGGGAGGAATGCGTGACACTCCGAAAGAAAACCCTGCTGGTCATCTGCCTGATTGTTGTCTCCTTTAGCCTGGTACTGATATTATCCGCTAACCAGATTCTGCTTAGCGGGTTTTTGCTTGTCGAAAACCGCGAGGCGGAGAAAAATCTGGGTCGGGCCGTAAATGCGATCAAGGCCGAAGAGTCTTCGCTCACCGCTTTTCTGGAAGATTGGGCGGTATGGGACGATACCTACCAGTTCGTGGCGGATGCCAATTCCGACTACCTGAAAAAAAATCTGACGGGTTCGACTTTTCAGACCCAACGCCTCCATCTGATGCTCTTTGTGGGCCCTGATGGGCGAATTGTGCATGCGTCCCTGTTTGATCCGGCAACAAAAACAAATGGGAAAATCCCCGATAGCCTCCTTCCCCATCTGCAACGCGGGTCTGTCCTTTTGTCGCACCCGACCGCCGACAATCTGGTGCAGGGATTGATCAACCTGCCGGAAGCCCCTCTGCTGGTCGCTGCCCGGCCAATTCTGGACAGCGAGCGAAAACAGGCGCCCAGGGGAACGATGATCATCGGCCGTTTTTTAAATTCCGCCGAACTGGCCCGAATTGCCGAAAGCGCCCATCTGTCTCTCTCCCTCGTTCCCTACGAGGCAGCCCTGGGTCTGACTGCGAAGAATCCGGTTCGAATTGCGCCGGCCAACGAAGATACTCTTGTCGGTTACGCGCTGCTTTCGGATATCTGGGGAAAACCCGCGCTGATGCTCAGGGTGGATTCCCCCCGGTCCATTTATTCGCAAGGCAAACGGACCGTGGAGTATTTTTTGTTCCTGGTGCTGGCCTTTGGGTTGCTGATCGGCCTAGTTAATCTATTAATGCTGAAAAAGGCCGTCTTGTCACGACTGTTCCAGCTAAACAGTCAGGTGGCCCGAATCGGCCAAAGCAACAATCCCGCCCTCCGGGTCCAGCTTGAGGGCGAGGACGAATTATCCAGCCTGGGGAACTCCATCAACAAGATGCTATCGGCCCTGGAAACAGTTCAGAATGAACTGGCGGAAAGCGACGCTGCCACCCGGGCGCTGTTGGACGGCATGCCGGATTCATTGCTGCGCCTCAACCGGCAGGGAATCATCCTCGACTTCAAAACATCCCGGCAACGTTCCGCCGCCACTCCTGCCAAACTTCTGCCGGGAAACTCTCTTGCCGAGGTTTTCCCACAGCCCTTGGCCGAGAAAATGGCCGCCGCTCTCAGCCGGGCTTTTGAAACCCAAACGACGCAGTTGTTCGAAATGGGAGTCCTGCTGAACAATCAAGCCACACAGCAAGAAGTGCGAATTTCACCGATCAGCGAAACGGATGCCATTGCCGTATTGCGTGATTTTACCGAGCGCCGGCAGTTGGAAAAATCTTTGCAGTATTTCAACCTGCGAGACCCGCTGACCGGACTTTTCAACCGCATGTACTGGGAAGAAAAGCTGGCCTCTTCTTCTCTACCTGCCGATATGCCGGTAGGCTTCATCCTCTGTGAAATTGATGAAATGCGTCTGATCATTGATAGTCTGGGACAAGATGTGGCTAACCGTCTGCTCGTCGAAACGGCCAATGCGTTGCGAACCCTCTTCCCGTTGGATGCGATTCTGTCCCGCGTCGGTGATGACCGATTCGCCATTCTGCTGCGCACCGTCGATGAAGACGGGTTGATCAGACTAACCGAAAAAATCCGCAAAAATATCGAGCAACTAGCCAACGCTGAAATCCATTTGCACTTTGGCGTATCCCTGGGGTATGCCGGTTCCGTTCCCAAAGATGGCGATACGCAAAGCATCCTCGCCCTCGCCCAGACCCGGCTGCATCGGGACAAGCTTGGCCGCAGCCAAACCGCCCGCAACGCCTTGTTCCAAAGCCTGCAAGCCTCGCTGGAAAACAGGGATTTTGTCATGCATCAACACGCCGAGCGGCTTTGGGCATTGGGCCGCGCCCTCGCCAAAGAAGCCGGACTTTCTGCCAAGCGGTTGCGTGATTTCAAACTGCTCACGCAATTTCACGACATCGGCAAAGTCGGTCTTCCCGACGAACTGCTGTTCAAGCAGGACCAACTAACCGCCGGAGAAATGAAGGAAATAAAAATGCATGTCGAGATTGGACATCGCATCGCCCAATCCATCCCGGAATTGTATCCCATCGCCGATCTTCTGCTGAAGCATCACGAATGGTGGAACGGGCAGGGATATCCCTTGGGCCTGAGCGGCGAAAACATTCCGCTGGAGTGCAGAATCTTCGCCATTGTCGATGCCTATGACGCCATGACCAACGACCGGCCCGGCCGTAAAGCCCTGTCTAAAAAAGAAGCGGCCGCCGAATTGCGCAGTTGCGCCGGCAGCCAATTTGATCCTGCTTTAGTTCCCGAGTTTCTGTTGATTATCGGCGAATGACCGCGGAGTAGTTATTCGCCATGAATCTGCTTGGCCAGTCGCCGCATTCCCGACGCAAAAATCATGCTTTCCGTCGCAATCGTCAAAAACTGGGCGCCCGCAGCCTTCCAATAAGCGGCATCGTCCGCGTCAAGACAGAATATCCCCGCCCACTTGTCCGTGCGGCGGGTTTTTTCTATTACCCCATGAATGACCCGACGCAATTCCGGATCGGCGAACTTCCCGGTGATTCCCATAGACTGCGATAAATCAGTCGGTCCGACAAAAATTCCATCAAGCCCTTCCACCGCCAAAATTTCCTCTAAATTTTTCACGGCGTCAATATGCTCGACTTGCGTAATCACCAGGTTTTCGCGGTTTGCTCCCGCCAGATACGTTGGCAGCGGAATAAAGCCATAGCGTGCAGCCCGAACCACCCCGGCGAGTCCCCGTTCCCCCTGCGGCGCATAGCGCGCCGCCCGGACGGCGGCGGCGGCTTCTTCTGCCGAGTTGACCTGGGGAACCAACACACCGCCGGCGCCGGCATCCAACGCCCGAAGAATCATTCCCGGCGAATTTTCGGTAACCCGCATCATCGGTGTGATTCCGCTTATTTCAGCGGCTCGCACCAAATCACCGGCCTGTTCCATCGTGTTCCCGGAGTGTTCCGTATCAATCACGACAAAGTCCAGTCCCGCATATCCCATCATTTCCACCAGCGCCGGCTCACCCAGCATCGCAAACATCCCATAGGCGGAATTGCCTTCAGCGATAATCTTCCGGGTCCGGTTTACCGGAAATTCCACTGTTACGTTCATTCTGCGATCGTTCCTTCCAGCAACTCCATGATTTCAGCCGGCCGGTGGACAATCCGCCGCGCGCCGGACTGCTCCAATTCCTCGACGGTTCGGAATCCCCAGGCCGCGCCGACGGCAAACATGCCGGCGGCATTCGCCGTACGCATGTCCGTGGCCGTATCGCCCAAGTACAAAAATTTGGCCGGCTCAATCTTCAGCGTCCGGGAGATTTCCAAAGCAACCGTGGGATCTGGTTTGAGCGGCGCATCCGGTCTGGCCCCCAATACCGGCTGAAATTGCCATCGCGGCAGCAATGCGGCAACCATCGTCTTGGTAAACGGATCCGGTTTGTTCGACAGCACCGCCAGCTTCAACCCGGCGGCCGCCAACCGGTCTAACGTCTCTTCCATACCGGAATAGGGTATCGTTTTTACATCCCAGCGTTGTTCGTACTCAGTTGCCATGGCCTTCACGACCGTATCCACCAGATTTTCATCCTGTCCGCCGGCCGGCAGAACCCGACGCGCCAGATTGCGCATCCCGTCGCCGACGAAGTACCGATATTTATCCGGGTCATGTTCCGGGTAGCCCAGTTGCCGCAATGCGGCGTTCATGGAGTCGGCCAGGTCGGCCAGCGTGTCCAGCAACGTTCCATCCAAGTCAAAAACTACTGCCTCAAACTTCATTCTTTCATCCTGCCTTCGTTATTTGGCCTTGGCTGGGTCCTGCGTCTTGCCGCTGCGGCGTTTTTCCAGTTCCGTCAGCAACCGGTCCAGATCAATCCCGTGCCAAGCCAGTAAAACAAGGCAATGATACCACAGGTCGGCCATTTCGTAAATGACCTCCCCCTCGCTTTGATTCTTGGAGGCAATGATGGTTTCGGCGGCTTCTTCGCCGATTTTTTTCAAAATGCGGTCCTGCCCCTTCACGAACAGGGAATTGGTGTACGAACCTTCTTTCGGGTTTTGGCGGCGATCCTCAATGACCCGGTACAGGCCGGGCAGCACAAAGTCCGGCGACTCCGGCCGCGCCGCAACTGTGGAATCGGGTTCGCCGAATTTACGACTGAAACAGGAGAATGTCCCTTCATGGCAGGCGGAACCGGTCTGTTCCACTTTGATCAGCAAAGTGTCGCCGTCACAATCATAGTACATCTCCCGAACCTGCTGCGTATGACCCGACGTTGCGCCTTTATTCCAGAGTTCTTGCCGACTGCGGCTATAAAACCAGGTTGTGCCGGTTTCGATCGTTTTGCCGAGCGACTCCCGGTTCATGTAGGCCAGCATCAGGACCGCCCCCGTCGCCGCATCCTGGATGACGGCCGGAACCAGGCCCTTTTCATCAAAGCGGATACGTTCCATCATTTATAACCGCACCTCGATCCCTTTATCCCGAAGATATTCCTTGGTTTGGCGGATACTGAACTCGCCATAGTGAAACACGGAGGCCGCCAGCACGGCATCCGCCTTTCCCTGCGTCAGCGCTTCGGCAAAGTGTTCCAGCGTCCCGGCGCCGCCCGATGCGATCACCGGCACTTCCACCATTTCGGACACCGCCCGGTTCAGCTCATTGTCATATCCATCCTTGGTCCCGTCGCAATCCATGCTAGTCAGCAAGATTTCGCCGGCGCCCAGGTCGACGCCTTGTTTGATCCATTCCAGCACATCCAGCCCTGTCGGCGTCCGGCCCCCATTGATGTAGACTTCCCACCGGCCCGGACCGGACCGTTTGGCATCGACCGCCAACACGATGCATTGCCGGCCGAAGCTCTTCGCGCCGTCGGCGATCAGCGCCGGGTTTTTCACGGCCGCCGTATTCAGCGATACTTTATCCGCGCCGGCATGAAGCATGGTCCGGATGTCCTCCACAGAACGGATCCCGCCGCCGACGGTGAACGGAATGAACACCTGGCTGGCGGTGCGTCGCACCACATCCACCATGGTGTTGCGTCCGTCCGACGACGCCGTGATATCCAAAAACACCAGTTCGTCGGCCATTTCCCGGTCATAAAACGCTGCCAGTTCCACCGGATCGCCGGCATCCCGCAA
>CAZRQI010000123.1:0-5899 GCA_964602025.1 uncultured Veillonellaceae bacterium | reverse complement strand
GAGCGGATCAATCCGACCGGCCGCAAGGCGATGGCGGCGGAACTGCGCGAAGGCAACCTGGCGACGGTCAAGCACGATGCGTTGGCGCAACAGGACGCGGGAGCGGCGATCCTCGACGTGAACGCCGGTGTGCCGGGCATCGATCAACCCGCGCTGATGACGCGGTTGGTGGAGGAGCTGTCCCAGCTGGTGACGCTGCCGCTGTCGATCGACACGACCGACCCGGAAACGCTGGAAGCGGGGCTGCGGATTTATCCGGGCCGGGCGTTGGTGAACTCGGTGTCCGCCGAACCGGAGCGGCTGGAAAAATTTCTGCCGATCGCCAAAAAGTACGGCGCGGCCGTGCTGTGCCTGCCGCTGGCGTCGGGCGGCTTGCCGGCCGATGCGCGGGAACGGGTGGACACGGTGAAAAAGATTATCGACGCGGCGATGGCGCTGGGCTTCCGGCGCAAGGATCTGCTGCTGGATGCGCTGACGACGACGCTGGCGGCGAATGCCGCGGCGGCGGCCGACGTGCTGGAGACGCTGCGTTTATATGGCGCGGAACTGGGCTTGCCGGTATCGATGGGCCTCAGCAATATTTCCCACGGTCTGCCGCGGCGGGATCTGATGAACGCCCAGTTTTTCGCGATGGCGGCGGCGCGGGGGATGTGCGTGCCGATTCTCAATCCGCTGGACCCGATGATGAACGAAGCGATCAGCGCCGTGCAGGCGCTGCTGGGGCATGACCGGCAAGGGATCGCCTACAGCCGGCGGTTCGCGGGACAGGCGGCGAGCGCCGCTCCGGCGGCAAAACCGGCGCCGACGGTGGCGGCGAATCAGTCACTGTCGGCCGACTTGCCGCTGGCGCAGTTGCAGCAGGCGATCATCCAGGGCGAAAAGGAAGCGGTGCCCGGTTATGTGCAGGCGGCGGTGGCGGCGGGCCACGATGCGGCGTACATCATCGACAACGGCCTGACGGCGGCGATGAACCGGCTGGGCGAGGATTTCGGCACGGGCCGCTGCTTCCTGCCGCAAGTTCTGCTGGCGGCGGAAGCCCTAAAACAGGGATTCGCCGCCTTGAAGCAAGCGTTGCCGGCGTCGAAGACCGAGTCGTTGGGCAAGGTGATGCTGGCCACAGTGGCCGGCGACATCCACGATCTCGGCAAGAACATCGTGGCGGCGCTGCTGGAAAACAACGGGTTTGAGATCGTCGACCTCGGCAAGGACGTGCCGGTCGCGCGGATCGTGGCGGCGGCGCAGGAGCATCAGCCGGACATTATCGGCCTCTGCGCGCTGATGACCACCACGTTGCCGCAGATCGACCGCAGCATCGCCGCGCTGAAGGCGGCGGGAATCGGCGCCCGGACGATGGTGGGCGGCGCGGTGCTGACGCCGGAGTATGCAAAAAAGGCCGGCGCCGACGAGTACGCGGCGGATGCCGTGGTCGCGGTGGCGCTGGCCAAAGGGCTGGTCAGGGAGAAAAAGTAAATGTACGTTTTTGCTTTGAACTGCGCCATCATATTGGCGTTGTCGGTGCTGGCCGTGATCGCAATGCTGTGGTTTCGCCGACGGGTCGGCACGGACGCCCTGCGCCGCAACCATGAAGTAGCCGGATTTGTTTATTCGGTGGTGGGAGCGATTTTTGCCGTGACGGTGGCGCTTGGGGTCGATACGGCGCACGATGAATATATTCAGGCGGAAAGAGTCGCCGCGGCCGAAGCGATCCAGGTCGCGAATTTGTATCAATTGGCCGACTGGTTTCCCCAAGAGAACGGGAAGCTCGTGAAGGACCTGCTGCTTCAATATGCCCGGACGGTGGTGGAAAAAGAGTGGCAACGGTCGATGCAGAAAGGGGAGCCGGCCTCGCCGGAGACGGAGGCGGTCTTCCACGGGCTGATGAAAGCGGTGAGGGAGCTGCAGCCGACAACCATTCAGCAGCAGACGGCATATACGGAAATGGTGCAATCAGTGTTTGAACTGCGGGAAGACCGCTATAACCGCCTGTATGGCAAACGCTCGGAATTGCCGCCGTTGCTTTGGTTCGTCGTCATTTTGGGCGGATTCATCACCATCGGTTTTACCATGTTCTTTTCCATGGAAAGCACCAAAGCTCACATCGTGCTGATTTTGCTGGTGTCGGTGCTGATCTGGAGCAATGTGATGGTCATGTCCCAGGTGCATCATCCGTTCAACGGCATCAGCGTCACGCCGCCCCGGGCGTTGATTGCGTGGATGGCCCGAATCTGACCGGGACTATTCTTTGCGCTGATCCAGCGGACAGGTTTGCTCCATGGCCGAGGGAGTGGCGTTGCGGACGGCCAGCCAGATGGAAACGGCCAGAACGAGCAGTCCGCCGACGATGATCGGCAGTGTCCAGAAATCGGCCGGGACGTATTCATAGAGACCGAACAGGCCAAACCCGATGAATAAGAGCGCGGCGAACCATTTCATCGCCCGTTCGGGGATTTTTTTGCCGAGAACGATGCCGAACAGGATGCCGATGCCGTCGGCGATCATCATGCCGACGGTCGTGCCGAGCCAAACCGGCAATATTGTCTGGAATTTGGCGGCCAGGGCGATGGTGGCCAACTGGGTCTTGTCGCCCATCTCCGCGATGAAAAAAGCGATGGCGACGGTCCAGAACGGGTTGAACTTGTCTTTTTCGGCTTCGTCGCCGAGTTCGTCGCCACGGATGGTCCAGATGCCGAAGGCGATGAACGAGATGGCGGCGCCGATCTGGATATAGGATAAAGGAATGAATGCGGTCAGATAGCTGCCGACGAGGACGGCGAACAGATGGTTCAGGACGGTGGCCGCCAGAACACCCCACATGACGGTCTGCCAGCGGAACTTACAGGCGAAGGCCATGGCGAGAAGCTGGGTTTTGTCGCCCATTTCGGCCAGCACGACGAAGGCCAGGGCAGTCAGGAATGCGGTCATAATTCCAAGTCCTCCTTTAATTTGGCGAAGAGCTGCCGGCGGCAAAAGAAAAAGCGAGACACTTCGGCCCGACGATGATCATCGGACCGAAGGTCTCGCTGATTGACTTGCGCCAACGGTTCGGCCAGGCGTTTCCGCCAGTATGTTGACCGGACCTGAACAGCTACTCCCCTTCGGGATTATGAAAGCTATTTTAATCGATTCCACCGGGGCATGTCAAGCGGAAAAAAGTTGCCAGTTGCCGGCATGACATCCTTCTGTTACTATTACTGTTGAAGTAGTTCCCGGCGACCGGGAGGAGAGGTACCTGAATGTCGGATCACCAGACAGCCAAAACTTCGACGGAGAAGTCGGGGCGGCGCTTTCTTCAGGGCGCGCTGATCCTGACGGTGGCCGGCGTAGTTGTAAAAATCATCGGCAGCCTGAACTGGATTTTCTTATCCTGGGTTTTGGGCGGGGAAGGCATCGGGATTTACCAGATTGCCTTTCCCTTGTATTTATTGGCGCTCAGCATTTCTGACGCGGGAATCCCGGTAGCGGTTTCCATCCTCACGGCGGAGCGGGCGGCGCTGCAGGATTATCGAGGCGCCCAGCGGGTATTCCGCCTGTCGTTCCTGCTGCTGACCGTGACCGGATTTGCGCTCAGCCTGCTGCTGTATTTCGGCGCGGACTGGCTGATCGGCCACCGCGTGATCCGTGATGCGCGGGCCTATTATTCGATCATCGCCCTGGCCCCGGCCATTTTTCTGGTGACACTGCTTTCGAGCTTTCGCGGCTATCTGCAGGGTTGGCAGATGATGACGCCGACCGCCGTGTCGCAGATCGTCGAGCAGCTGTTGCGGGTGTTCACGATGCTGGTATTCGCCCATTACCTGCTGCCCCGGGGCCTGGAGTACGCCGCCGGCGGGGCCAGCATGGGCGCGGGAGTCGGCGCTTTGGGAGCGCTGGGAGTTCTTGTCTGGTATTATTGCCGTCTGCAACGCAAACTGCACGAAAAAATGCAATTGACGCCGGCCTCGCCGGAAAGCATGGAGGTCGTGAGCAGCCGCAAACTGCTGGGGCGTATCGCGGCCCTGGCGCTACCGGTGTCGCTGTCCAGCCTGATGCTGCCGGTCGTGGCCAATCTGGATTTGTTCATCGTGCCGCTGCGTTTGGAGGCGGCCGGCTTTACCGTCGGGCAGGCGACCGAGCGGTTTGGCTACCTGACAGGGATGGCGGTGCCGCTGGTAAACCTGGCGACGATCGTGACGGCCTCGCTGGCAATCAGCCTGGTGCCGGCGATCTCGCACGCCAAATCCCTGAACGATAGCCGGGAGGTCATGTACCGGACGGCGGGGGCGATGCGCCTGGCCAACCTGACGACCGTGCCGTTCACAGTGCTGTTGTGCCTGTTGGCCGAACCGGTAGTCAACATGATTTACCATGCGCCCGGCGCGGCTGGCGTCACCCAGGTCATGGCCGGCGGCATTTTCCTGCTCGGGCTGCATCAGGTCACGACGGGCGTGCTGCAGGGGCTGGGCCGGACGAGCATCCCGGTCGTTAACATGGGTCTGGCGGCGGTGGTCAAAGTGGCGCTGAACTGGGTGCTGACGGCGATTCCCTCGCTGGGGATCCAGGGCGCCGGTCTGGCCACGCTGGCGGATCTGGGCGTGGCGGCGGGGCTGAACCTGTATTTTGTGTATCGCTACACCGGGTATTGTTTCCCGTGCGGCGATCTGCTGAAAAATGTGTTGGCGGCGGCGGTGATGGGGATATTCGTCCACTTCGCCTACGGGCCGCTGCTGGAATTGCTGGGGATTCCCTTTATCGCGGTGGCGTTGGTTTCCATGGCGGGCGGCCTGATTTACATCGCCGCGATGTTGGCGACCGGCGGGCTGATCCGGCGGGATCTGGCCCGGATACCATTTATCGGGCCGCGTTGGTTCGGGGAGACGGCGTAAGGGATAGTTCGTTGGTCAGCATTGCCCCCGCTGCCGTCAATACGCCGGCGGCGTCCGTAACCGGCGCGCCGCCCTGGGCGGTGGCCGCGTTGCCGCCGCCTTTGCCGCCGACCGGGGCGAGGCTGCGTTTCAACAGGTCGTTCATGTCGACCGGGACATCTGCTGCCGCCGCGAACAGGAAGGAACTGCGGCCGGCGGTCTCATCCACAGCGGCCAGCAGGCAGAGTGCACCGTCCGTGGCGGTGATCCGGGCGGCGAAATCCTGCAGGTCGGCGGCGCCATAGCCGGCAAAGACACGAGATACGATGTGATAGCCGCCGACCGGAGCCGCTTCGTTCAGCAGGCGAGTCGCCAGTTCTTCATGGTAGACCTTGCGGGTGGCGTTCAGCTCCCGCTGCAGGGATTCCTGCTTTTCCATAAACCGTTCGAAGGCTGGCAAGGCCAGTTCCACCGGCGAAGAAAACCGGCTGGACAGGGCCCGGGCCAGTTCGTGTTTCAGGCGGTAATCGGCCAGCGCCCGGTGACCGCAGGCGAATTCCACCCGGATGTTGTTTTTCCGCTTTTCCCAGCCGCGGATTTTCAGCAGGCCGACTTCACCGGTGCGCCGGACATGGGTGCCGCCGCAGGGGCAGCAGTCGCAGTCGGTTACCGATACGAGACGGATCTGCTCGAATTCCGCGCCGGGCGCTTTGCGCAGCGCATACTCGGCCAGTTCGGCGGGTTCGACGAATTTCGCATCGACCGACTGGTCACTGAAGATCGCGGCATTGGCGGCGGTTTCGATTTCATCGGCCAGTTCGGCGGAAAGGGCCGGCAGCGTCACGTCGATCTGGACGGTGGCGGCGCTGAGATGGAAGCCGACATTTTCCGCCTGAACCTTGGCGAGAAAGACACCGGAAAGGATGTGTTCGCCGGTATGCTGCTGCATGTGGTCGAAGCGCCGCTGCCAGTCGATTTTCCCGTTGACCGGGCCGTCGCCGGGATCGCCGTCCACGGTGTGGACGATTTCGCCATCTTTGGTCTGGACGTTCAGCACG
>CAZRQI010000122.1:0-5937 GCA_964602025.1 uncultured Veillonellaceae bacterium | reverse complement strand
TCGAAGACGTTTATGAACCTTTTTTGATACAGATGGGCTTTTTGAACCGGACGCCGCGTGGCAGAGCCGTCACCGCGGCCGCTTACCGACATCTGGGGATTCCCTGCCCCTCGGAACCGCCGGCGGAGCGCCAGGATCCGTTATGGAAGGATCAGTAGACGATGAAATTGCTGTTGCATATTTGCTGCGGACCCTGTTCCATTTCCCCCATCGCGCAGCTGCGGGAGCTGGGGCATGAGCTGCAGGGGTTCTTTTTCAATCCCAATATTCACCCGTATAAGGAGTTTGAGCGACGACTCGAAACTTTGAAAGAGTATGCGGCGGCGATTGATTTGCCGTTGACGGTTGATGGACGCTATTTGCTGGAAGATTTTTTGGCGGAAGCGATGCGCCTTGACCGGATCCGTTGCGAAGGGTGCTATGAAATGCGATTTCGCATTGCCGCTGCGATGGCAAAACAACTTGCCTGCGATGCCTTTACGACGACTCTTTTGGTCAGCCCCTACCAGAAACACGATCTGATCCGGGAAGTTGGCGAACGGGTTGCCAAGGAAACAGGTATTCCGTTCTATTATGTGGATTTCCGACCCGGTTGGCATGAAGGGGTTCGGATCAGTCGGGAGCGGCAAATGTATCGACAGCCGTATTGTGGCTGCATCTTCAGTGAGAAGGAACGTTACTGCAAACCCAAATAGAGAATGGACAACCCAAAACTGACAGGCAAACGATGTATGCAATAAACGGAGGTCAAGCGCAGCGTCGAAGCGTTTGCATCATCGGTCGCCTGCATTGGTCAGGTTTCCGCTTTTATTCATGACAAGGGAGAATGGCAAAAGTGTTTGGCAACGGATTTGAGTCAACCGGTAAAACATTGATGGTGTTTGGTGTACTGCTGTTTTTGGTCGGCGCCGCCGTTTACTTTGGCGGCAAGTACACGGCGTTGGGGAGGTTGCCGGGCGATATCCACATTGAACGGGAAAATTTCAGTTTTCATTTTCCGATTGTGACGTCGATCTTAGTCAGTCTGGTGCTGACAGTACTATTGAATCTCTTCTTTTCGCGGCGTTGACTGGAAGAGACATCGGGAGGGATCTGACAATGAATGGACTGCGCTGGGAGCGAAATTTGTCCTGCCTGTTGCTGGCAGTGATTCTTTTGGTTGGAATGACGCCTGTTTCAGCGGCGACGCCAACCACAAGCCCGACAATCCGGATCGGACTTATGACGAAACAGTTTGGCATACTGGCGAGCTGCAACGGCGGTTATCAAATCGTCAACGTGGACGATGGCAAGGTGCTGGGCGAATATCCCGCCGGGACAAAGGCGCGGATTGGCTTGCGGGAAGGAAAGTTTGTCATCAACAATACGGTTGTGGCCAGTGACCGGATGCGCATTGAACCGCAAAAAACCAACAGCATCGAGCGGGAAGACCGATTGGTCGAGGTGAACAACCGTCGCTATCGCGGAACGGTGGAGATTTTCCGGACGCAGGGCGCTGCGGGAATGACGGCTGTCAATGTGTTGACGGTGGACGAATATGTTTATGGGGTTCTGGGGCTCACACTGACGCCGGAATGGCCGGAACAGGCGATGAAAGCCCAGGCGGTTGTTGTCCGCACCTTTGCCCTGCACAATATCGGCAAACACAGAAATGAAGGGTTTGATCTATGTGACACCGGCGATTGTCTGGTGTACGAAGGACAAACGAAAGAGAACCCCAAAATTTTGAAAGCGATTGAAAATACCTGGGGGATGACGCTGCTCTACCAAAATTATGTCGCTGCTGCTTATTTGCATATGAGCAGTGGTGGATACACGGAAAACAGCGAAACGGTCTTTGCCAAAATGTATCCGTATTTGCGGGGGACGCCGGACTTCGATCAGACCAGCCCGTATTTCCGGTGGCAGAAACGAATCAGCCCGCAGGAGTTGGAAGGCTTGCTCAAAGGCGCCGGCTATAATTTTGGCGCACTGACGGCCATTGAACTCTCCCGACGGACGGTGCCACCGGTGAACGCACCGGATCGCGGCGTTTCTGGACGAATCAAGATGATTACGTTTATCGGTAAAGACGGGATTGCCGCCTTGACCGGAGAACAAATTCAAAAACTGTTATCCCTGCCGAGCACTTTGTTTGATATTAATGTCGCTGTGCCGATGCCCAGCATTGACAGTAATATCACCGACAGTTACGGCGATCGGGATACCAAGCAGATTCAAATTAACCTGCCGCCGGCTTCGACGAACGGGCTGTTGACGGATCGGCCGGGAATTCGACGGATTACCGGCCAAAAAAATGAAATGATTTTTATCGAAGGATTCGGCTGGGGGCACGGGGTCGGTTTTTCCCAATGGGGCGCAAAGACGATGGCGGAAAAGGCGATCAATCCCGGCCCGGATTATTATATGTCGATTTTAAAACATTATTTTCAGGGAGTAAGGATAGACAAGTGGTATTAACATGCTGACAATCCATGATTTTGATTACGAGTTGCCGGAATCGCTGATTGCCCAAACTCCGGCGGAACCGCGCGACGCATCCCGCCTGTTGGCGCTGGACCGGCGAACCGGCGCGGTGCACCATCAGTTTTTTTCGCAAATTCTTGAGCACATTCGCCCCGGCGATTTGCTGATCGCCAATGATACCCGGGTAATTCCCGCCCGCCTTTTGGGCAAAAGGGCGGATACGGGCGGCGGAGTCGAAGTGTTTCTGCTGCACCGGCGTTCGCAGGACACTTGGGAAGTATTGGTCAAGCCCGGGAAAAAGATGCGCCCCGGGCAAAAGGTTTGGTTTGATGATTCGCTGTCCTGCGAAGTGCAGGATGTAACTGAATTTGGCGGACGCGTCGTGCGATTCCTGTATGAAGGGCTGTTTGAAACAGTCTTGGACAGGTTGGGCGAGACGCCGCTGCCGCCATATATTCATCAAAAGTTGACGGATCCGGATCGCTATCAGACGGTGTATGCGCGGGAACGCGGTTCGGCGGCGGCGCCAACCGCTGGTCTGCATTTCACGCCAACCTTGATGGACAAAGTGAAGAAAATGGGCGCTGATTTCGCGTTTGTCACTCTGAATATCGGCTTGGGTACTTTTCGGCCGGTACGAATTGAAAACATCGCTGAACATGTAATGCATCGGGAGTTTTATAGTGTGCCGCCGGAAACCGTCGAACGCATCCAGGAAACAAAACGACGGGGCGGCCGGATCGTTGCCGTGGGCACGACTGCCGTGCGCACATTGGAGTCGGCTGCTGCAGCCGGTCAATTGGCGGCGGGAAGCGGCTGGTCGGAATTGTTTATCTATCCGGGGTATGAATTCAGGGTGATTGATGCCCTGATCACTAATTTTCATTTGCCGCAATCCACGTTGCTGATGCTGGTGAGCGCCTTTGCCGGCAGGGAGAATGTTTTGGCGGCATACCGGGAGGCGGTTCGCGAACAGTACCGGTTCTTTAGTTTTGGCGATGCCATGTTTATTGGGTAGGGAAGGAGCAAATCATGCCAGCGGTTACTTATGAATTGATTAAAAAATGTCCGGTAACTGGCGCGCGCGCCGGTCGTCTCCACACCCCACACGGCTCCTTCGACACCCCGATGTTCATGCCGGTGGGCACGCAGGGAACGGTGAAAACATTGGCGCCGGAAGAGCTGAGTACTATGGGCGCCGGAGTTATTCTCGGCAATACGTACCATCTGTTTTTGCGCCCGGGACACGAGATTGTCCGCAAGGCCGGCGGTTTGCACCGTTTTATGAACTGGAACGGCGGGATATTGACCGATAGCGGCGGCTTTCAGGTTTTCAGCCTCGGCGATCTCCGCAAGATCAGCGAAGAGGGTGTGGCTTTCCGGTCGCATCTGGATGGTTCGCGCCAATTCCTGTCGCCGGAAAAATCGATGGAAGTGCAGATGGCCCTGGGATCGGATATTGCCATGGCATTCGATGAATGTACGCCGTATCCGGCTGAATACGACTATGCCTGCGCCTCGATGCGACTAACAACACGTTGGGCGCGACGATGCCTCGCGGCGCATAATCGTGAAGACCAAGCCCTTTTCGGCATCGTTCAGGGCGGCATGTACAAGGATCTGCGTCAAGAAAGCGCTGAAGCGTTGGTGGAGATGGATTTTCCGGGGTACGCCATTGGCGGTTTGTCGGTAGGCGAACCCAAACCTTTGATGTATGAATTGTTGGAGCACACGACACCCTTGTTGCCGGCGGGCAAAGCCCGATACCTGATGGGGGTTGGAACCCCGGATTGTCTTGTGGAGGGTGTGGCGCGGGGCATTGATATGTTTGACTGTGTTTTTCCGACCCGGGTAGCCCGCAACGGCACCGCCATCACTTCCGCGGGCAGGGTGGTCATCCGCAATGCCGCTTATATAGAAGACTTCAGTCCGTTGGATCCGGCATGCGACTGTTATACCTGCCGGAATTATTCCCGGGCCTATCTACGGCATCTGATCCGGTGCGACGAAATTTTCGGCTTGCGCCTGATGAGCCTGCATAACTTGCATTATCTGATCCGTTTGATGCGCGGAATTCGAATGTCGATTCTCGAAGACCGGTTCGTGGAGTTCCAACAAAATTTCTGGGCGGCTTATGCGGATTGAGGCAGGATTATCTAGAAAGGCTGTGGAATAGTCAATAAGATAAATTTTAAGGAGTGTGAGATATTTGCCTTCCATTTCACCGGAGATTGATCAATTTATCCAAGGCTCGTGGCCACTCATTCTGATGGCGGTCGTGTTTTATTTCATTTTGTGGCGGCCGCAGAAAAAAGAACAAAAGAAACGCAGCGAATTTTTGGCTGGCCTGAAAAAAGGCGACAAAATCGTAACCATCGGTGGCTTGTATGGAGTCATTGTTCGTTTGAATGATAAATCGGCTACGATTCAGATCGCGGAAAAAATTGAAGTGGAGATTGCCAGAACTGCTGTTAGCCATCAACAGCCGCCGCGTGGCAATAGTACACCAACGGAATCATAAGAGTAGTCAGGGTCGATGTAATAATTTTCTGGTTCGACATGGCGGATTTGGGCAAAATGTGCCGGTCAGTGGTGCATTTTGCTTTTTTTTGAGTCATCGCAACCAAGGGGAAGCCGGTCAATAGATCGGAGGGTACAGAATGGAAATCGTGATTGGCCTTGCAAAAACCCAAAAATATGCAGCCGCGGGTAATGGTGACGGACTAACGGTTATGGCGCGTCCATCCGGCGGAGTGACCGCTATACTGGCGGATGGGCATGGCGGCGGCAGATCGGTAAGCGGCATCAGCACCACCGCGGCATTGAAGGCGGCCCAATTGATTTCGGAGGGGGTGCAGGACAGTTTTATCCCGCGGTCGATTTATGATTATTTTTGCACTATTAAAGAAATTAATTTTACGGTTGCCCTCACGTTGCTTAGCGCCGATTTGGAAGTGGGGAAATTGATTTTTTGTCGCAACACGAATTCACCGGTTTTGATTCGTCATGAATTCGGCGTTGACATTTATGATGAACCTGTTCAAATGATTGGCGCCCACAAAAATGTTAAACCGCAGTATATTCAGGTGAATCTGGATGAAGGGATGATTGCCGTTGCCTTCTCGGATGGCGTCCTAAGCGCCGGTCATCGCCGGGGTCGCTTCTTCGACATTAAGTCACTGGACCGGTTGCTGACGGAGAGCCGTCCGCAAGATGCGCACTATCTGGCGGAATCGATTTTGGATCGGGCTTTGAGTCTGGATTCATATCAAGCCGCGGATCATATGTCGGTTGTCGTCATGGGAATAGAAAATAAGCCGGCAGACAACAAAACGGAGAGCGGAATGATCAGGATTACGGCATAAAATAAGCCTTGCTTCCGCTTCGCGTTTAGATTGACACTAATGTCGGCAAAAGACTATAATATTCATGTTTGAAATTAGAACGGTTGGGGGGAAACTACTTGAGATC
>CAZRQI010000121.1:0-5945 GCA_964602025.1 uncultured Veillonellaceae bacterium | reverse complement strand
GAAATAATGCCTGCCTCGGCCGACCGGCAATGGTGCCTGTCAGCTGTTGGTACTATGGCATTTTTTTATTTGCGATGACGAGTCCAAGGTGACGGAGGGGCAAAAAATGCAAACAACCGTGGATAAATTTCCCGATTGGGCTGAAGTGTCGATCATGTTGCGCGAACAAAGATTAGAAGCCGCCGAAGGAATCTTTTCAAGATTGATGGAGCAAAGTCGTCTGCAACAGGCCCAACTCGAGGCTTTGCTTGACACGGTCAGCGAGGCGATTTGCATGATTGACGGGGAAAATCGGGTCGTTGCCTGGAACCACCGCGCCGAACTATTATATGGAATCAAGCGGGATGAAATCTTGCAGCAACCGATCGACCGCTATTTTTCGAATCTGCGGATCAGTGAGGTCAAGAATAGTCGACAGGAAGTCACGGAGGATTATCACGCTCCTTGTCCCGAGACCCATGTTCTGATCAATGCCCGGCCCATTTGCCGGGATGGTCTCGTCCTCGGCGCGATATCCGCGGAGCGGGACATTACGGAATTGGTCCAGTTGAACCGCCAGTTAACGCAAAAGAACCAAGAAATGCAAACATTAAAACAGACGTTGACCGAGATCCATTCCCGGCAGGATCCCTTCTTTTCCATTCATGGCCGAGGCGAGGCCATCCGTACCGCAGTCAACATGGCGCGTCGCGTCGCGACAACCAGTGTTCCAGTCTTGCTGCGGGGGGAAAGCGGTACCGGCAAGGAACTGTTCGCCCGGGCCATTCATGAGGCCAGTCAGGTCGCCGGCCCCTATGTGGCGATTAACTGCGGCGCCATTCCCGGCAATCTGTTTGAGAGCGAACTCTTCGGGTATGAGCCGGGAGCCTTCACCGGCGCCGAACGCAAGGGCCGTGTCGGTCTGCTCGAAAAAGCCAACGGCGGGACGGTTCTGCTCGACGAATTGGGGGATATGCCTCGGGAAATGCAGGTTAAATTACTGCGCACCTTGCAGGAAAAAATGTTGTATCGTGTCGGCGGGAATACGCCGGTTGCCGTTGATTTTCGGGTAATTGCCGCTACCAACCGCAATCTGGAAGAATTGATTCGTAGTGGAGAGTTTCGTGAAGATCTGTATTACCGGCTGAATGTTGTTACGATTGCCTTGCCGCCTCTGCGGGAGAGGCCGGATGACATTCCCGAGCTGTTCCATCGCAGTTTGCAATACTTCTGCGCCTTGCACAACAAAAACATTGCCCGCACGGATTCGGCCCTGATGACCTCGCTGCTGCGCTATCAATGGCCGGGAAACATTCGGGAATTTCTCAATGTCCTGGAGCGCCTGGTCATTTTGGCGGAAAGTGAAATACTCGGCGTTCACGACTTGCCGTCACAGTTTGCGTCAGCGGCTGTGATAAGCGAAAATCCGGGCAAGAATCCATGTCTGCCTGATGCAACGGCGGATTTGGAACGGGACTTGATTGCAAAAACACTGGCGGAGGTTGCCGGCAACAGGGCGATGGCGGCGCAAAAACTCGGAATACCTCGCAGTACGCTATACTACAAGATGGCCAAGCTAGGATTGTAATGTCGAAAAACTGACAATTTGTCAAATAGCTGACGAATCACAGAGGACAAAACGAAAGAAAAAATACTACGGGGACTCCCGGATCAGGGACTTCCCGTAGTGTTTTTTTGTCTGCCGAGATCGAAAAATTGCTGATAAATAAAGGCCTGGGCGATGGTTTGCCAAGAATGCCAAACAATGTCTTTTATCTTGAAATCATGATTGGCATGGAATTTGCAATAAGTCAAACTGATTGCATTGAAGAATCGAGGTGTTGAAAGTGCGAATTGAAAATCATCCCATCTTGACATTTGCCGATGCGGCGACCGTTGAATTCACGTTCAACGGCAAGATGATCAGCGGGCGTGAAGGGGAGCCGATCGCAGCGGCGTTGCATGATGCCGGAGTCAGGGTGCTGCGTCACAGTCCCCGCTTCCACCGGCCCCGCGGCTTGTTCTGCGCGATCGGGAATTGTTCTTCCTGTCTGATGACGGTCAATGGCGTTCCCAACGTCCGCGTTTGCGTCGAGCCGTTGCGATCGGGCATGACCGTAGAAACCCAGGATGGAAAGGGGAGTCTGGTGTGACGGAAGCGGACATTGTTGTAATCGGCGGCGGACCAGCTGGTCTATCGGCGGGGGTTCATGCGGCGAAAATGGGCGCCGGCGTGTTGTTGTTGGAGCGTTCCCAAGCATTGGGCGGTCAGTTGGGTAAGCAGACACACAAGTTTTTTGGATCCCGCCAAGAGTTTGCCGGCGAACGCGGTTTTGATATCGCCCATACCTTGCTGGAACAAATCGGACAGCAAGACAATATTGAAGTTTGGACAAACGCCACCGCGCTTGGCTACTATCCGGACGGAGTTCTTACGGTTAAGCAGGGCGAAAGGTTTCGTACGTTGCGTCCCCGCAAGTTGATCGTTGCCACCGGGGCCTCGGAAAAAACGCTGGCTTTTCCGAACAATGATTTGCCGGGAATCTACGGTGCGGGAGCGGTACAGACCTTGATGAATCTGTACGGTGTAATGCCGGCCAAGCGCGTGCTTATGGTCGGCGCCGGCAATATCGGCGTCATAGTGGCGTACCAACTGCTTCAGGCGGGAGTGGAAGTAGCGGCGATCATCGAAGCGGCGCCCCGGATCGGCGGTTATTGGGTGCATGCGTCAAAAATCCGGCGCTGCGGAGTGCCGATTTTAACCGGACACACCATCCGTCAGGCGCATGGAACGTCGCAACTGACAGGGGTTACTGTCTGCCGGCTTGACGAAAAATGGAACATGGTTCCTGATACCGATACGCTGTTCGAAGTGGACGGCCTTTGTCTGGCGGTAGGCTTAAGCCCGTTGACGGAGCTTTTATGGCAAGCCGGCTGCAAAATGAATTATGTGCCGGAGTTGGGCGGCTATGTTCCCTGGCGCAATGAAGATTTGCAAACAACGCATAAAAATGTGTATGTAGCTGGCGACGTAGCGGGAGTGGAAGAGGCGTCGGCCGCCATGGTGGAAGGAAAACTCGCCGGCCTGGCCGCTGCGTTCGCACTGAATCGTCAAACGGCGAATTTCGCGGCGGAGTACCGTGCGGCGAAACAACAACTGAATGCGCTGCGATCCGGCCCGCTCAGCGCGAAAGTTTGCAATGGCTTATGCAAAGTGATGCTGGGGGAGGCGATATAAAATGTTGGCGATTGATGGAATAGCGACCGCCGAAGACCTGCAATCGGTGTTACCGACGCCGGACCGCCGGCGGCGTGGCGCGGTGGCCGTGATCGAATGCTTTCAGGAAATTCCCTGTAATCCCTGCGCTGACGCCTGTCTGCGCGGGGCCATCACCATGCCGGAAAATATCAGCCAACGGCCTGCCTTTGATCCGGACAAGTGCAATGGTTGCGGGATTTGCGTTGGAAGATGTCCCGGTTTGGCCATTTTCGTGGTGGATTATTCGTATGACGAAGATACGGCTCTATTGAAAATCCCGTATGAATTCCGTCCGTTGCCACAGGCTGGCGACATAGTGACAGCCTTGGACCGACAGGGCGTTGACGTTGGATCGGCGCGCGTAGTCAAAGTTCAGGAACAAAAGAATCGCACCACGATTATCTGGTTGGCGGTAACGGCGGTTATGGTGGCGACAGTTCGCAATATCCGTCTGATTGGGGAGGTGCGGGCATGAGCGACGAGATCATCGTTTGTCGGTGTGAAGATATCAAGTTGTCGGAGATTCGGGGCCATATCGAGCAAGGCGCGCATACCACCGAAGAAATCAAGCGCCGCTGCCGCTGCGGCATGGGACCTTGCCAGGGCCGGACCTGCATGCCGATCGTGGCCCAGGAACTGTCGAAGGCTACTGGGAAACCCGTAGGCGAAATTCAGTTGCCGACCTTCCGGCAACCGACGGCGGCGATCAAGCTTGGAGCGCTAACAGGAGGTGACGGCAATGACTGATACGGCGGACGTAGTTGTTGTCGGCGGCGGAATTGTCGGTTGTTCGATTGCCTACAATCTGGCTAGGCTGGGCGCCGGCCGGGTGATTCTGCTGGAACGGGGTTATCTGGCCAGCGGCTCGACCGGGCGATGCGGCGCCGGCACGCGGATGCAGTGGGGAACGGAAACGAACTGCCTCTTGTCGCGGGAAAGCACGCATATGCTTGAAAACTTGGCCGAGCTGTTGGAAGTCGATGTAGATATCGAACTGCATCAAGGTGGCTATTTGATGCCGGCGTACACTGAAAAAATGGCAAACCAGTTTAAAAAGAATCTGGAGTTGCAAAACACCCTGGATATTCCTGCACATTGGGTCACGCCGCAAGAAGCGAAGGAAATCGTGCCGCTGATAAATACGGACGGGATGATCGGCGCCACCTTTTGCGCCAAAGATGGACACTGCAATCCTTTCAAAGCTACGGAAGCCTATGCCCAGGCGGCGCGGCGGCTGTGCGTGGAAATCCGGACCTATACGGAAGTCACCGGTCTGGAAGCGGAATGCTGCCGAATCCGTAAAGTAAAGACGACGGCCGGCGACATTTCGACGGCGAACGTGGTTATTGCCGCCGGTGGGTACTCCAAACCGCTATGCCAGACCGTGGACGTGGATATTCCAATCTATCCGGAACGACACGAAATCTTGGTGACGGAACCGGTGGATCCGGTTCAGGAATCCATGGTCATGAGTTTTCATCATAATCTTTATTGCCAACAAAGCCCCCATGGCAGTTTCATCATGGGAATCGGCCATCCGGATTTACCGGAATCCTTCGATACTCGTTCCAGCTGGGAATTTTTGCAGGAAATGGCCCGCAGAGTACTGAAGGTGTTGCCGGGACTGGCCGGACTGAACGTGATCCGGCAATGGGCCGGATTATATGATATGTCGCCGGACCGGCAGCCGATCCTGGGGCCTGTCGGTGGAGTGGACGGTCTGCATGTCGCGGCGGGATTCAGTGGTCACGGCTTCATGATTTCTCCCGTGGTCGGACGGATTGTCGCCGAGAAGTTGTTGGGGTTGCCGACAGTTCTGCCGGTGGATATGTTCGATGCCGGCAGATTCCAACGCGGCGAGTTGTTTATTGAACCATCCGTCGTATAACCGATTTACTAGTGATTCGAATTTTAGGGAGGATGACAAACATGTTGACAGAGTATCGAAATGAACCATTCACGAATTTTTCCCTGCCGGAAAACAAGGCGGCGATGGAAGCGGCGTTAGCTCTCATAGCTTCCCAAAAGGGCCGGCACTATCCATTGAAGATCGGTGGAATTGCCGTCGACACCGAGGCGCGCATCACTTCGACCAATCCTTCCAACACGGCCGAAGTTGTGGGAACCGTGGCCAGAGCGAATGTTGATTTGGCCAATAAAGCGGTACAGGCGGCGAGTGAAGCCTTCAAAACCTGGAAAAACTTTGCGCCGGAAGCCCGGGCCCGGGTAATATTCAAAGCCGCAGCCATATTACGTCGGCGCAAGTTCGAATACTCCGCCTGGCTGGTCGAGGAAGCCGGTAAGAATTGGGCGGAAGCCGATGCCGATACCGCGGAAGCGATCGATTTCATGGAGTACTATGGACGGGAAATGTTGCGTTATGCAGCCGGGATGCCGGTTGCCAGTTTTCCCGGCGAACATAACGAATGCGTCTATATTCCGTTGGGGGTCGGTGTGGTGATTCCGCCCTGGAATTTCCCGTTGGCGATTTTGGCAGGGATGACGGCGGCGGCGGTGGTTGCCGGCAATACGGTGATCATGAAACCGGCCAGCAGCACTCCGGTCATTGCCGCCAAATTGATGGAACTGTTTGAGGAAGCAGGCTTGCCCGCCGGCGTGGTCAATTATCTCCCCGGCAGCGGCGGCAGCATTGGTGACGCATTGGTGACGCATCCCCTGGTCCGGTTTATCAATTTCACAGGCTCCA
>CAZRQI010000120.1:0-5948 GCA_964602025.1 uncultured Veillonellaceae bacterium | reverse complement strand
CGGCGATCGCCGCCATGACGCCCGGCTTGTCCTCCGCCAGCAACCGGATATAATAGGGCGATTCCGTTTCCGAAATCGGCGAAATACGTTTCTCCTCAAAGCAAGTGCACAGGATGCGATTCGACGAATTGTGAACAATATCCCGCGCCGCTTCCATGATGTCGGCGCAAACTGCGCTGGCGGTCGGCAGGGAGCCGGCGCCCCGGCCATAAAACATGGCATCGCCCACGGCATCGCCACGGATGAAGATCGCGTTGAAGGCATCCCGTACTGCGGCCAACGGATGCGTCGTGGGAATAAACGCCGGATGGACCCGGGCATTGACGCCCTTTTCCGTTTCCTGCGCAATGGCCAGCAGCTTGATGACATATCCCAGTTCACGGCCATAATCGATATCTTCCGGTTCAATCTTTGTGATGCCTTCCGCCGAAACATCATCCAAACGGACCCGGGTTCCAAAAGCGATGGATGCCAATATCGCGATTTTTCGCGCCGCGTCCAGTCCGCCGACATCGGCGGTCGGGTCCGCTTCGGCATACCCTTTGGCCTGCGCTTCGGCCAGAACGGTGGCAAAGTCCATTCCTTCGGCGGTCATTTTGTCCAGCATATAGTTGGTCGTTCCGTTCACGATCCCCATCACTTCGGAGATCCGGTTCGCCGCCAGGCAACGCTTCAGCGGCCGGATGATCGGGATGCCGCCGCCGACGCTGGCCTCGAACAACAGGTTGACATTGTTCTTTTCCGCCGCTTCGAACAGTTCCCGGCCAAATTTCGCCATGACGTCCTTATTGGCGGTCACCACATGCTTGCCCCGGTTCAGGGCTTCGAGCATCAGCGTCCGGGCCGGTTCCTCTCCGCCCAGAAGCTCGACGACGATGTCAATTTCCGGATCCCCGAGCACGGCCGCCGGATCGGTCGTCATTTCCGCCGCCGTCGACAGGGCCCGTTTTTTGTTCAGATCCCGCACCAGGATTTTTTTAATCGTAATCGCCGTACCCGCCCGCTGGGCGATCAACTGCGAATTATCCGTCAACACACGAACGACGCCGGTCCCGACTGTGCCGAAACCCAGCAGGCCGATCTGCACGATTTTGTCCATGAGATTCCCTTCTTTCAAAAAATCAGGCCTGTCCCAAAACTTCCAGCCGTTTGACGCCTTCTATCACCCGGATTTTATCGAGCAACGCCTCCAGATCGACCGCCAGTTCCATCGTTTCGATCGACAGCGTGGCATTGGCCACTCCTTGCAGGGGAATCCCCTGATTGATCGTCAGCACGCTGCCGTGCTCGTTCGCCAGGACTTTCAGCACATTGGACAGCACGCCGGAGCGATGTTCCAACAGCAGCGCCAAGGTTACGATCTTTTCCTTGCTCGCCTCGTAAAACGGGAATACATAATCCTTATATTTGTAGTAGGCGCTGCGGCTGAGGTTCAGCATTTCCACCGCTTCGTTGATCGTGCGGACTTCCCCTTTTTTCAGCAATTCCTTGACCTTGATCGTTTTTTTGATGGCTTCCGGCAAAATTTCTTCCCGCACCAGATAGTAATTTGTTTTTGCGTCTGTCATGTTGTCACTCCTGCCACCCTTATTTGTTATTGTGCAGCAGATATAGATATATATCCACCAACAAAAGACATTATAACATTGAAAGAAGACAACTGGCAAGTAAATTCCAAAGAATCCCCATTATGCCTGTCGCCGCAAAGTGATCACGCCGACTTCCGGCGGGCAGTTCAGGCGGAAAGGCATCCAGTGCCCGGCGCCGCTGCTGACGAAGCCGAAACTCTGTTGCTGTCCGTACACGCCGCGCATATAGGGGTAAACGACTTCGAAAGGCGAACGCGCACCCCAGCCGACCTGCCCGCCATGGGTATGACCGGCCAGTGTCAGATGGATGCGGCGTTCAAAAGCGCCCGGCAGAAAGTCCGGATGATGCGCCAAAAGCACTGTAAAGTCACTGCATTCTCCAGGCCCGCAGGCTTCCTCCAGAAAACGCCGGGCCACCTGGGGACGGACCGAAACCGAGTGCCCCATCGGATAATCGACGCCGGCAATCACGAAATTCCCGCCGCCATACGGGAGTTTCCGGCTCTGATTGTCGAGGATCTGAATGCCGTTCTCCACCAGCAACCGGCGAATCGGCGCCGCGCCGCGCAGATGTTCGTGGTTGCCCATGCAAAACCAGGCGCCCAACGGCAGCGACGCCAAGAACGGCTTCATCACCGTCATGACTCCCGGCAGTTGCGACACGTCATCGACGAAATCGCCCGTGATCGTCAGCAAATCCGGCGCTTCCGCCTGCAGCAGGGCAGCCATCTTTTTGACGTCCCGGGCCGACACATAGGGACCGACATGAACATCCGTCATGTGGGCGATTTTCAATCCGTCCAGTTCCCGTGGCAAGCCGGCGTAAGCAAATTCAAGACGGCGCAGAACCACCCGGGTTTCCGCATCCAAAACACCGACGGTATTGACGCCGGTCATGGCCAACGGCGGGATCAGGGCCGCGCGCGACAGAAAGACGCGTCGCGTCAGCACCGGATTCAACGCGGAATCCATTGGCGTCGCAGCCGGCAGGGGGACAACGGTGCTGCCGTAGCGACGTTGAATCCAGGCCGCAACCCCGGAAAAAGGCCAGGCCAAAAGCAACAACGTCTGAAGGACCGCCCAGAACGGTCCAAAATAATAGGCGATGCCCATCAGTGAAAATTCGTCGAACGGACGGTTCCAACGCACGCTCAAATAAGCAACAGCGCCCAGCACGGTCAGTACGGCATAGAGTAGGCGAAAATTCCGCCGCAGCGGCGAACGCAGCAGCCGGCCCAGCCAGAACCCGTTGATCAGGGAAAGAATCGCCAGCAGTGAAGTCATCATCATAACAAAAGAGCCGATTTTCATACTACCCCCGTTGTGTGGCGGAAGAAGGAAAAGCGACTTCTTCCGTTTCATGTTTTTGGCTGCGGGTCATAAGTTCCGTCACAGCCAGCCGGGGCGACGCCCCTTCATATAACACCCGATGCAGCGCTTCGGTGATCGGCATTTCGACGCCGGCGGCCCGCGCCAGTTGCCGCGCCGCGGCCGTAGCCCGCACTCCCTCGATCACCATGCCGGACTCCGCCTGGATCTCGGCGATGGAACGACCTTTGGCGATTTCCAGCCCGGCCCGGCGGTTGCGGCTGTGCCGGCTCGTACAAGTGGCGATCAGATCCCCCACGCCGGACAACCCGGAGAATGTCGCCGCATCGGCGCCGCAGGCCGCACCGAGCCGGGCGATTTCCGCCAGCCCCCGCGTCATCAGCGCCGCCTTGGAATTGTCGCCGAAGCCAAGCCCTTCGCCGATGCCGGCTGCCAGAGCAATCACGTTTTTCAGCGCGCCGCCCAGCTCGACACCCGCCACGTCATGGTTGGCATAAACCCGAAAGTACGGAGTCATAAACACATCCTGGATGAATTCCGCCAAACCGCGATCGGCGCAGCCCACCACCGTGGCGCTGGGAATTCTCTGGCCGACTTCCTCGGCATGATTGGGTCCCGACAGCGCCGCAATCCTTCCCGCCAAAGCTGGGATTTCCTGCGTCAGCACTTCGGTCATTCGCAAACAACTGCCGACTTCCAGCCCTTTTGCCGCGGATACGACAACGCAGTCCGATGGCAACAATCCGGCCAATGCGCGGGCCGCCGCCCGGACGCCGTGCGAAGGAGTCGCCACGACCACGAGTTCCACCTGCTCCAAGGCCGGCGCCAAGCGATCCATGACCCGCAGATTGTCCGGCAGCGACACGCCCGGCAGGTAACGAACGTTTTCCCGCTCCCGGCGCAGATCCGCCGCCAGTTCCGGATTCCGCACATATAATGCCACCGCATGTTTTTCCGCCAAAATCGACGCCAGCGCCGTTCCCCAGCCGCCAGCGCCCACTACCGCGATATTCACGCCGGCCTCCTACGGTTTTTTCGCCGCTTTGATTTTCAATTCCTCGCCCCGCAGCAATCGGCCGATGTTCGGCCGGTGACGCAGGATCACAAACGCGGCCGCCGCCACGCCAAACCACAGGACTTCGCGACCGGCCCCGAACCACCACATCAGGGGCGGCACCAGCGCCGCCGCAATAATGGACCCCAGAGAAACGTACCGGGTCAAAAACACCACCACGGCCCAGACCGCAAACACGATCGCCGTCACCTGCGGCGCGAGCAGAGCAATGACGCCCAGGCCCGTCGCCACGCCCCGGCCCCCTTTGAAGCCCATGAACACCGACCAGTTGTGGCCGCTGATCGCAGCGATCCCGCCCAACACTTCGGCCAACGAACCGCCGACCAGGACGCTGCCCAGATAAACTCCGGCCATTCCTTTCACCGTATCGCAGGCAAACACGAGCAGAGCCGGCCACCGGCCCAACACCCGGTAGGCGTTGGTCGCGCCGGTATTCTTGCTGCCGTGTTCCCGCAGATCGATATGGTAAAGGCCTTTGCCGATCCATAATCCGAACGGCAAGGCGCCCAGCAAATACGCCCCCAGAACGACTCCCGCCAACAGCACCGGTTACTCCTCCCCCTGCCGTGGCCGCACGACCAGCTTCAGCGGCGTCCCTTCAAACCCGAACGCCTCCCGGAGCTTGTTCTCTAAAAAGCGCAGGTAGGAAAAATGCATCAGTTCCGGATCATTGACAAAAAACACGATCGTCGGCGGTTTGACGGCCGCCTGCGTCGCATAGTAGATTTTCAGCTTCCGGCCCCGATCCGAAGGCGGCGGGTTGATGCCGACCGCATCGCGGACCACTTGATTCAGCAGGCTGGTCGAAACCCGCATGGCATGCTGTTCCGCCACATATTTCACGACTTCCGGAATCCGGCTTACCCGCTGTTTGGTCAGGGCCGACAAAAACACCACCGGCGAATACTGCATGAAACCCAGTTCCTGCCGCATCGTTTCGGTGTATCGCAGGGAAGTCTTCCCGTCCTTTGGAACCAGATCCCATTTGTTGACCACCAGTACCGACGCTCGACCCGACTCGTGCACATAACCGGCGATCTTTTTGTCCTGCTCGGATACGCCTTCCGCCGCGTCGATCACCATCAGCACCACATCTGCCCGGTCAATGGCCCGCAAACTGCGGATCACGCTGTACCGTTCCAGCGCCGCGTCGATTTTGCCACGCCGCCGCATGCCGGCGGTATCGACAAAGACGAACGTCACGCCGTCCTGCTTGAAGTAGGTATCCACGGCGTCGCGGGTCGTGCCGGGAATATTGCTTACCACCAGGCGTTCTTCGCCCAGCAGGGCATTGACCAGCGACGACTTGCCGACATTCGGGCGTCCGACCACGGCGACCCGGATGGTGTCCGGCTCATCCGCGACTTCGACCTCCGTCGGCAACTCTTTGACGATGGCATCGAGCAAATCGCCCAGATTCAAGGCATTGACCGCCGACACGGCGATCGGCTCGCCCAGGCCGAGGCCATAGAATTCATAACTGTCTGGAATTCCCTTGATGGAATCGACCTTATTGACGGCCAGCACGACCGGCTTCTTCGCGGTCCGCAACATGCCGACGATTTGTTGATCCACCTCGGTAATGCCGACTTTGCCATCGACAACGAACAGAATGACGTCCGCTTCTTCCATGGCCAGCTTGGCCTGATTGCGCATCGCCGGCAGCAGGGCGTCATTTTCGTCAAAATCGATCCCGCCGGTGTCCACCAGGGCAAACTCATGCCCGGTCCACTCGGCGTCGGCGTAAATCCGGTCGCGTGTCACCCCCGGCGTGTCATCGACGATGGACACCCGTTTTTCGGCGATTCGGTTGAATAACGTCGACTTGCCGACATTCGGCCGGCCGACGATGGCTACGATTGGTTTTGCCATTTAATGATCAATCCCTTCCCGGCTGTCGATCCCTTTTGAATAAGGGTGCCGGATGTTCTTCATTTCCGTGACCAGATCAGCCG
>CAZRQI010000119.1:0-5951 GCA_964602025.1 uncultured Veillonellaceae bacterium | reverse complement strand
GCGGCCGCCCCCATCAACCCGTATTCAAACGGAATGTTGCGTTTCCGCAGGGACTTCGCCACTTCTTTCGCCAGCAGCGAGCCAAGCACCAATGCCAGGCCCCAGTGAAGGATGGAGATGGCGATACTGATCAGTGCGATCATATATACGGCATGCGGGCTGTTCTTGGGCGCCGCGGCGATTTTGGCGATCCAGCCGCGAATCAGCGGCGCGTTCGCCACCGCCGAAGCCGTGATGACCATCAAAGCCATCTGCATGCTAAAGGTGAGCAGCTCCCAGAACCCCTTGTACCAGTTGACGACCATCTGGATGGGAGTGGTTTTGGTCAGTGCCAGACCAAGCCCGAAAGCGATAAAGGTCAGCAGCACCGCAAAAATACTTGGGTCTGGTAAGTACTTGAATGACCAACTGGCCATGACCTGGCCGAGTTTTCTAAACATTCACCTTGCCTCCCTATCGATTATTTTTGCTTCTGGCCGGTTTGTCGCCTATCTTCCGGTTTCTTTTCCGCCGCCTCCTTCCCGGCAAAATGCCCTCTTTTCGGACCGCTTCCCCACCGTCGCTGCCCGTCCTCCGCCGCGGCCGGTTGTCAGAATGTTTCCATATCATTATACTTCGCACTCTTTTTTGCTTTTCCTGCCGCCAAGCTGTAAGTTCAGCCGGACAGCCGGAAAAAAGAAAAGGAAGCCTTTCCCGCTGTATTTCACCGCAGGGAAAAGCTTCCTCGACGAAGCGTCCGATCAGTATGTTCGTGCGGGCGGCGGTTATTTCTTCTTGCCGCTGGCCCCCAAATCGAGAAATTGCTTGCCAATTTCACCGGCCGCAAACGGCAAAATCGCAAATCCGCCAACAATGGCCCATTCACTGAGGCCGAGGGTCTGGGTGCGGAAAACTGCGTGCAGCGGACCGTACAACGCCAGCCCCAACAGCAGGAACGACAGGCCGACGCCCATGTTCATGTATTTGTTGGAAAACAGGCCGATCTTGAACACCGAATAATGCTCGGACCTTGTCGTGAACGCCCGCAGCAGTTCGGCGCTGATCATCGTCGCAAAGGCGAAGGTTCTGGCCATGGTCAAATCCAGATCCGGCGAAAACGGCGCGCCGAGGACAAAGCCGGGGGTCAGGCGCGTCAGGGCATAATAGAAGGCGCCCAACACGGAAAACGTCAACACGCTGCTCTGGACCACGATCATTTTCTTCATGTTGCTGTTGAGAATGGGTTCCTGCGGATCCCGCGGCGGCTGGTCCATGACGCCAGGTTCCGGTTTCTCCATGCCGAGGGCCAGCGCCGGGAACGCGTCCGTAACCAGGTTCAGCCACAGCAACTGAATCGGCAGGAGCGGAATCGGCCAGCCTAAAATCATGGCGAAGAAAATGACGAAAATCTCCGCCAAGTTGCAGGACATCAGGAAGAATACGAATTTGCGGATGTTGGCGAAGATAACGCGGCCTTCTTCCACCGCCGCCACGATGCTGGCAAAGTTGTCGTCGGTCAGCACCATGTCCGCGGTTTCCTTGGTCACGTCCGTGCCGGTGATGCCCATGGCCACGCCGATATCGGCTTTTTTGAGCGCCGGCGCGTCGTTGACGCCGTCGCCGGTCATGGCCGCAATCTGATTGTTGCCCTGGAACGCTTCGACGATCGCCACTTTGTGCTCTGGCGATACCCGGGCGAAAACCGACGCCTTCTTGACAATCTCGCCGATCTCCGCCTTGCTCATGGCGTTGAGTTGCTGACCGGTCACCACCTGCGTCTCGTCTTTGGCGATCCCGAGGTCGATGGCCACCGCCAGCGCCGTGTCGCGATAGTCGCCGGTAATCATGATTGGCCGGATACCGGCCTTGGCGCAGATCTTCACCGCTTCCCGCGCTTCCGAACGCGGCGGATCGATCATGCCGAGCAAGCCGACAAACGTAAGATCCTGTTCGATCTGGGCCGGGTCCAAATTCTCCGGCACGACCGGAAAATCCCGATACCCGACGGCCAGAACCCGCAGGGCCTGCCGCGCCATGGCGCTGTTGGCCAGGGAAATGTCTTCTTTTTCCTTTGCCGCCAGATCGTGAATATTGTCCCGGATCAGAATGTTCGTGCACCGGTTCAGCAGGATGTCGGGCGCTCCTTTAACAAAAGCCCGGATACTGCCGTCCGGCAGCCGATGGAAGGTTGTCATCATTTTGCGAGAGGAATCAAAGGGGATCTCCTGGACCCGGGGGTACTTCTCATTCATCGAATCCCGGTCAAATCCAGCTTTTGCCGCCACGACCACCAGCGCGCCTTCCGTCGGATCGCCGGCGATCTTCCAGCCTTTTTCTTCCGTCGTCTGCAGGATGGCGTCGTTGCAGAGCGCCGACCCGTGCAGCAGCACTTTCAGGCCGGGTTCGCCCTCGACCGCCAGCGCGTTTCCTTCGCGGCTAAACTTGCCTTCCGGCGAATAGCCTTCGCCGCTGACTTCCAACAGCTGCCCATCGGCGAACAGCCGCACGACGGTCATTTGGTTTTGGGTCAGGGTGCCGGTTTTATCCGAGCAGATGACAGTCGTACTGCCCAGGGTTTCCACCGCGTGCAATTTTTTGACGATGGAGTTTTTCTTGACCATCCGCTGCATGCCGATCGCCAGCACAATGGTCACGACCGCCGGCAGTCCTTCCGGAATCGCCGCCACGGCCAGACTGACCGCCGTCATGAACAGCAGGGTCACTTCGTCCCAGGTCAGGTGACCGTCCCGATAACCCTGATAGATCCCCAACACGAAGACCACGGCGCAAACCGCCAGACACAGCATGCCGAGGACTTTGCCGAAGGATGCCAATTTTTCCTGCAACGGCGTACTCTGTTCTTCAAAGGAAGAGATCATTTCGGCAATTTTGCCGATTTCCGTCTCCATGCCGGTCCCTATGATTACAGCCCGGCCCCGACCGTAGGTCACCACGGTTCCCATGTAGCCCATGTTGTGCCGGTCCGCCAGCGATGCTTCATGGTCCAGGGCTACGGTTTCCTTTTCTACGGGTACGGATTCGCCCGTCAGGCTGGCTTCTTCCACTTTCAGGTTCATGGATTCGAGGATCCGCACGTCCGCCGGCACGTAATCGCCGGCCTCCAGCAGCACGATGTCGCCCACCACCAGCTCGCGGCTGGGAACAGTTTGAATCGCGCCGCCGCGAATGACCTTGGAGTTTGGCGCCGCCATTTTCTGCAAGGCTTCCAGCGCCTTCTCGGCTTTTGACTCCTGAAACACGCCCAGAACCGCATTGAGTACGACAATCGTCACAATCACCAGGGAATCCGCCACTTCGCCGACAAATGCGCTGACGAGACTGGCGGCGATTAAAATAAGTACCAAAAAGTCCTTGAATTGTTCCAGCAACATTTCCCACATCGTTGCCCGTGGTTTACCCTTGAGCTCATTCGGCCCGTTTTTCGCCAGCCGCTCCGCCGCTTCCTGCTCGGTAAGTCCTTTGTGCAGATCGCTGCCGATTTGCGCTACAACTTCCGTACCGTTCTTTTGATACCACGCATCAGCCATTTTATGTTTTCTCCTTCCATTCATATCCCAACTCCCCATGAACAGGGGATGCGGGATACCCTCCTGATTGCGCCGTTAAAGGACATTCCATCGTGCCCATCGGCTTAAGACCGGATAGCGACCGGTATTTCTCCGTCACCGTCCGTATATCTTCCACCGCACCACCGGCGCCAGTTATTGTCCGACCCTCCGGCCAGATCCCTTTCGGTCGAGTTTTCTTCCCCCCTCTTCTTCCCTGCTTTCGATTTTTACGGGCGACCGCAAGAAAATTAACACAAAACCCCTATGGAATCGCCCGAAACCATTCTCGGCAACACCTTTTCAATCCAGAATCTTTCCCATTAAAATAAATGCTCCGCAAAGATTGCATGAGCATTTTCCGTGAAAAACCTTTGTTTACCTTTGCAAATAATCAGCAGAAAATGCGACTATACCGCAATATTTTTACACATTTTTAATTTTATCACGGATTTATTTTTTAATCTACTGCCGCATTGGACTTTTCAAGGAGTTTTAGTCGGCCGCCACGTCGGAGACCCGGCGGGAAAAATCAGCCGCCGTTACGGACGTTCCCGCTATTTTCGCGCTTGTCGCGACTTTCTTGCGCGGATGTCCCGCAGCTGCTATAATGATTGTCAGATATTGTATACAACATTCTTGTTCAATCAAGATGTGGAAGTGCGCCTGGGGTTCCGGCTGGATGCGTCAGGTCCGAGCGGCGCAGAGCCTGACCGGCTACACCGTGGGTACAAAAAACCCCAGCGGAAAGTTCCATGCGGACTTTGTGCTGGGCTTTTCTTTTTTCAGCAACAAGCAGCAAGGTAGGATGGGAGGAACGAATTTGTACTGGAACAAACCAATCGAAACCATGCCCCGGGCTCAGATGGCTGAGCTGCAATCCGCCCGACTGGTGCAGCAGGTGCGCCGCGTTTACCGGCAGGTTCCCTTTTATCGGGAACAGATGCAGAAAGCCGGCCTGTTGCCGGAAGAAATCCGCTCGATTGATGACATCGGCAAGCTGCCGTTCATCACCAAGCAGGACATGCGCGACAACTACCCGTACGGGCTGTTCGCCGTACCGCTGGCGGAAATCGTCCGCCTGCACGCGTCCAGCGGCACGACCGGCAAGCACACGGTCGTCGGCTATACCAACCGCGACCTTGGCATCTGGTCGGAGGTCATGGCCCGTACCCTGACCGCCGCCGGCGCCACCAAGCAGTCGCTGATCCAGGTCGCCTACGGCTACGGCCTGTTCACCGGCGGCCTCGGCGTCCACTACGGCGCGGAGGCGATCGGCGCTTCGGTCATTCCGGCGTCCAGCGGCAACACCCAGCGTCAAATCATGCTGATGAAAGACTTCGGCACGACCATGCTGGCCTGCACGCCTTCGTACGCGCTGTTCATCGCCGAAACGATGAAGGAGATGGGCATCCAGCCGGGGGAAATGGCCCTGAAAGCCGGCGTGTTCGGCGCCGAACCCTGGTCGCAGCGGATGCGGCTGGAAATCGAAAAAGCGTTGGGGATCAAGGCCTATGATATTTACGGCCTGAGCGAGATCATCGGCCCGGGCGTCGCCTGCGAATGCTCCTGCCAAAACGGCCTCCACGTCAGTGAAGATCATTTCTATCCCGAAATCATCGATCCCACGACCGGAAAAACGCTGCCCTACGGCGAAAAGGGCGAACTGGTCCTGACCACGCTGACCAAGGAAGGCATGCCGATGCTCCGGTACCGGACCCGCGACCTCTCCGTCCTGACGGCCGAGCCATGCGAATGCGGCCGCACCCTGGTCCGGATGAGCAAAGTTCTCGGCCGCAGCGACGACATGCTGATCATCCGCGGCGTCAACGTGTTCCCGTCGCAGGTCGAAAGCGTGCTGCTGGGCCTGGGCGAAACCTCGCCCCATTACCAGCTGATCGTGGACCGCGTCGACAACCTCGACCACCTGACCGTCCTGGTCGAGATGACCGAGAACATGTTCTCGGATGAAATCCGCCGCCTGGAAGTGCTGGAGCACAAAATCGAAGCGGAACTGGCCAGCGCCCTGAGCGTCAGCGCCAAAGTCCGCCTGGTCGGCCCCAAGACGATCGAGCGCAGCGAAGGCAAGGCCAAGCGCGTCATCGACAAGCGGAATATCTGATACGAGGAGGAAGAAGCATGATCATCCAGCAAATTTCGGTATTCGTTGAAAATCGTCCGGGCACTCTGGTGGAAGTGCTGCGGGTCCTGAAAGAGCATGCGGTCAATCTGCGGGCTCTATCCGTCGCCGACACCGCCGACTTCGGAATCCTGCGGATCATCGTCAACGACCCGGAAAAGGTCGAGCGCATCCTGCGCGGCGCCGGCTACGCCGTGAAATCGACGAACGTCCTCACCCTGACGGTCGATGACACTCCGGGCGGCCTGCTGCAGCAGGTCGAAAAG
>CAZRQI010000118.1:0-6001 GCA_964602025.1 uncultured Veillonellaceae bacterium | reverse complement strand
GTTCACGGATCTCTACGAGTTGACAATGGCGCAAAGCTACCTGGAGCACCATAAAACCGGCAACGCCGTGTTCAGCCTGTTTGCGCGGCGACTGCCGCCGGAGCGGAACTTTCTCATATCTTGCGGATTGGCTACGTTGGTGGACTATCTGAAAGCGTTCCAATTCTTCCCCGTCGACATCGAATACCTGCGCAGCCTGAACAAATTCAGTCCGGGCTTTCTCGGCTATCTGGCCAACTACCGCTTTAGCGGCAAACTGTACGCCATTCCCGAAGGCCGCGTCGTCTTCCAGAATGAGCCGATCATCCAAGTGGAAGGATCCCTGCCTGAGGTGCAGATTCTGGAAACCATCGTGATCAACTGCATCCATTTCCAGACCCTGATCGCCGCCAAAGCCGCCCGAACCGTTCTGGCGAGCCAAGGCAAAACATTGGTCGATTTCGGACTGCGGCGTTCCCACATGCCGACTGCCGGCATCTTCGCCGCCCGCGCCGCCTACATCGCCGGATTTGACGGCACTTCGGACGTCGAGGCGGGACGTAGGTTCGCCATGCCGGTTTTCGGCACGATGGCCCATTCCTACGTGATGGTTTTCGACAGTGAGGCCGCAGCGTTCCGGGCTTTCGCCAAAACCTTTCCCCAGAATGCCATGCTGCTCATCGACACCTACGACACCCTGAAGTGCGCCAAGACTGTCGCCCGTCTGGCCCAAGCCGGCTTGCCGGTCAAAGGCGTGCGGCTCGACAGCGGCGATATCCCCTCACTGGCTCTTGCCGTCCGAAAAATTCTGGACCAGGCCGACCTGCAGCAAGTCCAGATCTTCGTGAGCAGCGGCGTGGATGAATATTCGATCGATGCCTGGTTGGCCGTGGGCCTCCCCATCGATGCCTTCGGCGTGGGTACGCATTTCATCACTTCCTCTGACGCCCCGTATCTGGACATGGCCTATAAGCTGACGGAATACAACGGCCAGCCCAAAATCAAGACCAGTCCCGGCAAGGTCACCTTCCCCTACAAACGACAGGTGCTGCGATTCTATCACGACGAGGGCATGGATCACGACGAAACGGTCCGCATCGGCGAAGAAAAAAGCGGCGAGCCGCTGGTCCAACTGATCATGGACCGAGGCGAGCTCACCGCTCCGCTGCCAAAAACCGAACAAATCCGCCAAACCTGCCGGCGCGATCTGGAACAACTGCCGCCCGCGCTGCGACAATTGGCCAAATCGGAATATCCGGTAATCATTCATTAGGAGGCTTTGCCCATGAAAATTCGACTCACCGGCGCCGACGCGCTGATCGTCACCGATGTCCAGCTCGACTTCCTGCCCGGCGGCGCCTTGGCCATACCGGGCGGCGAACAAGTGATCGCGCCCCTTAACGGCTACATCCGGCGATTCGCCGCGGCGGGAAACCCTGTATTTCTGACCCGCGACTGGCATCCCGACAACCACCTGTCGTTTCGGGGACACGGCGGCGTCTGGCCGCCCCACTGCGTGGCCGACACTCCCGGCGGCGCCTTTTCACCGGAATTGCAGCCGCCGCTGGACAACAAATACATCATCTCCAAGGGAACCGCCCGGGAATTTGACGCCTATTCCGGCTTCCAGGGCACGATGTTGCTGTCGCTCTTGCAAGAACGCGGCATCCGGCGGGTCATGGTCGGCGGCCTGGCCACCGACTACTGCATCAAAAACACCGTGCTCGGCGCCCTGAACTGCGGATTCACCGTCTTCGTCCTGCAAGATGCCTGCCAAGGCGTCGACGTCAACCCCGGCGACTGCGACCGAGCTTGGGAAACCATGCTGCTGGCCGGCGCCATCGCGATCACCGCGGAAGACTTCGCATAGCCGTACTGCTATGCTTTCCTGGCTTTGCCGGTGATTTTCTCCACATCGATTCGTAACACTTTGGTTTGCGCGTTGAACTTCGCGATGTACTGTTTGCCCGATTCCACGAAGTCCGCGGAATATTTGTCGAGGAAGGCCAGCAACGCCTTCCTTTTTTCATCTTCGTCCTCCACCTCGGCGGCCCGGCCGAAAGCGATCGCGCTGGCATAGTTGGCCGCAAATTGGTCCGCCAATACGTCCACCGCTCCGACTACGCAAAAGGACACCCGGTTATTGCCGTGAATCCGGTCGATTTTTTCGCCGACCGGCGCGCAATGAATGTAGATGCGGCTTCCGTCCACCGCATAGCCGACGGGAACTCCGTAGGCATAGTCATTTTCATCTTGGCCGTTCAGCGACAGGATTCCATAGGTTCCTTCCATCAGAATCTGCGTTGCCTCCGCCGGCGTCAAGAGCCGGTCTTTTCTGCGCATTTCCCTCATGCCGATCCAAACCCCTTTCTCACAAAAACCTGATTGCAAAACATTTTCCATATTTCGACATCCAGCCGCATTTTCCCTTTGGTCCGGCTGACAAAAAAACGGGACTTCGTGCCGATGAAATCCCGGTTTGAGAAACACATTCTTTCTTTTCGCGCCTACCCGGGCAGCCGTCGCAGTATCGCCGTCGGCAGTCCGGCAGGATTCAGGCCCGCCGGTTCGATTTCCTGAAACCCGCACTTTCCGTACAATTTCCGGGCGCCTATCCCAGCCGGCACGGATGCCGCAAAAGTTTGCACCGTGATCGGTTTAGCGGCGTCGAGCTGATTCACGGCATGCAGGAGCAGTTTTTCGCCGAAGCCGTTTTGTCGGTCACGACTCGCAACCGCCAGCCACTCGATTTTGTTTTTTTCAAAGGACACTACGACAACTCCGCATAGTGCGCCGCGATCATTCCAAATGCCGAAGGCCCGCTCCTCATCGACCACCCTGGCGAGATGCTCCTGAAAACCAACCATCCCGATCATGGGCCCGAACAGCGGCTCGACTTCCCGGACCAATTCCAGCCAAGCCACGATATCGCAGTTTTTGATGGTTTCTATGTTCATGCCGTTCTCCTTGCTGCAAGTTCTGTTGATTTAACCGATGTTGGCGCCGGATCGCCGGCGTTCACTTGCTCAGCAGCTTGCCGATATTCTTCAGGGCGATGGACAGCGTCCCATCGGGTTGATTGATGAATTCCACATAGTCCTTGTTTTGAAAGTAGTCGATCGGAATGGAAATTTCGATGCCGGTATCAGTCTTGAGCTTTTGCGTCCGGCCGGTTTTGACCGCCAAATTCCGGTCAATTTTTACGGTTCCGTCGATTCCCGCCTGATCCACTTCCTGCAAATATTCCTGCCGCATGATCGGTGACTCGGCAAAAACCTCCTGCCCCAGCTCCACTGGATCGAGAACTTCCGACACCTCCGTATTCTCGAGGATATAAGTCTTGGCCCTGGAAACCGCGATCGCCGGATTTTCGCCATGATTTTCCGCCACTTTGCGGGCAATGGCGGTTACCCGGCTAATCGCCTCTTTGGGCGAAACCTTGGCCTCACAGTCCAATACTATTTCTGCCAGAACGAACACTTCCCGGCCATCGATGCGGCATTTCTTGTCAGCCAGACGGATGGCCGCAGCCCCACTGCCGACGAAAGCATATTCGTCGATCTTCTGCGAGGGATTGGGCAGAATCGCGTAATGGTTGATGATCTCGTTGCAGATTCCCGTTTCACCCTGGGTCACCTGGTGGGTAAAGCCAATCCGGTTGTCGCATTTGAGCAGCGCCAGGACCGGCTCGCCGTTCACCGTCAAGTCGCATACCAGCAAATCGGCGGAAATCAGCTTGTCCGAGCTCGCAATCGCTTCCACCATCCAAGAGGCGATCTGCACCGAAAAATCAACGAAACTCAGCTCGCCGCCCCGATACGCCGCCAGTTGCTCCCGGAACCGGCTATCCGGGTTAAAGGCCGCCGGTTTGGCGCCGGGGTTGCAATACGCCTTTTCGATGTGTTTCATTAAAAATTCGGCCACGCTGCTTTTCCCGAGTTCCAGCTCATGGGCGGAAAACACGGTCAAGTTGGAATTGAAGTCCAATATGTGCAAAATCGCCTTGTTGACACCAATCGAAGTTTCCATCATTGATTCCCTTCTTGCTTCTTTTTTCCCGACTTCATTATTATAAGGACTGCCCTTGTCAGAAACAAGCTATTCCACCGCGGCAAAATCTGGTGTAATATTAGGGACAAACCGGATTTGACAACATACGATTCCGGACGGAGAGGAAATGCGCAACGGATGAACTTGCTATCGATCGAAAATTTGGCGAAAAGTTACGGGGAACGGGTTCTCTTCGAGAAAGCGTCCTTCGGTGTGGACGAAGGCGATAAAATCGGTCTGATCGGAATCAATGGCACCGGCAAATCGACCTTCCTGAAAGTCGTTGCCGGGGTCGAGCCGCCGGATGCCGGCAAAATCAACTGGAGCAGCAATGTCCGGGTCGGCTGGTTGCCGCAAAACCCCGATTTCAACGCGGAGTCCACCGTGTTGGAGCAGGTGTTCGCCGGCAATTCGCCGATCCTGCAACTGATCCGGGAATACGAGGACGCCCTGGAACAAGCCCAAACCCATCCCGCCGACACGCAGCGGCAGGAAAAGCTGATCCGCCTGAGTCAGCGAATGGATTCGCAAGACGCCTGGCAACTGGAAAACAACGCCAAAACCATCCTGTCCAAGCTGGGCATTGCCGATTTCACGGCGAGAGTCGGTTCACTTTCCGGGGGACAACGCAAGCGGGTCGCTCTGGCCAGCGCGTTGGTGAATCCTGCCGACCTGTTGATTCTGGATGAACCGACCAATCATATCGACAACGAAATGGTGGCCTGGCTGGAAGAGTACCTGCAAGCATTCCGGGGGGCCCTGCTGATGGTCACGCACGACCGTTACTTTCTGGACCGGGTGACCAACCGCATCATTGAAATCGACAAAGGCCTGCTGTACTCCTATTCCGGCAACTACGGCGATTTTCTGGAAAGCAAGGCGAACCGGGAAGAGTTGCAGGAAAACATGGAACGCAAACGGCAAAGCCTGCTGCGCACTGAACTGGCCTGGATCCGACGAGGGGCCCAGGCCCGATCCACCAAACAAAAGGCGCGGATCGAACGATTTGAAGCGCTCAACTCCCAACGGTCCGCCCAACCGGACGCCAAACTGGCAATGGAGGTCGGCGCGGCCCGACTCGGCCGTAAAATCATCGATCTGGATCATATCACCAAAACTTTCGAAGACAGAGCCCTGATCCGCGATTTTAGTTATCATCTGCTGCGGGATGACCGGGTGGGCATCATCGGGCCGAACGGCTGCGGCAAATCCACGCTGCTGAACCTGATCGCCGGACGCCTGGTTGCCGACGCCGGAACGGTGGATATCGGCCAAACGGTGAAGATCGGCTACTTTTCCCAGGAAAGCAGCGAAATGGACGAATCGTTGCGGGTCATCGACTACATCAAGGAAGAAGCCAACTTTATCGAAACCGTGGACGGCGAAACGATCAGCGCCGCCCAAATGCTGGAGCGTTTCCTGTTTCCGCCCGGCCTGCAATGGACGCCCATCGCCAAGTTGTCCGGCGGCGAAAAGCGGCGGCTGTATTTGCTCCGGATATTGATGGGCGCCCCCAACATCCTGCTGCTGGACGAACCGACGAACGATCTGGATATTCAGACGCTCGGCATACTGGAGGACTATCTGGACGATTTTCCCGGGGCCGTCGTAGCGGTATCCCATGACCGGTATTTTCTGGACCGGGTGGCGGAGAAGATCCTCGCCTTTGAGGGAGGCGGCGCAATCCGGCAATATCCCGGCGGCTATTCCGACTACCTAAATAAAAAGCCGCCGCAAGAAGCTGCGGCGGGTCAAAAAACGCGACCTGATGGAGATAAAAGGCCGGCAGCTCCGGCTGAAACGAAACAACGTCCCCGCAAATTCACCTTCAAGGAACAGCGGGAATACGAGCAGATCGACACGGTGATCGCCGCCGCGGAGAAGCGGCTGCAAGAGGTCGGCGCGGCCATTAACGCCGCCGGCAGCGACTTCGAATCGCTACAGAACCTGGTGCGGACGCAGACTGAACTGG
>CAZRQI010000117.1:0-6168 GCA_964602025.1 uncultured Veillonellaceae bacterium | reverse complement strand
CTCCTTATTTCCAGATTTCGATTACTACATCCGGACAAGTCCGGGCGCACATTGCACAGCCGATACATTGGGATTCATCACTGCAGCTGGAAGGGTGGTACCCTTTGCTATTGAAGTGATCCGCCAGAACGATGATTTTTTTAGGGCAGACAACTGTGCACAGTCCGCATCCCTTGCATCGTTCTTCGTTGAATACCGGTTTTGGCATAAATTTCGCCTCCTTTACCCTACTGGTTTATGTTGTTTTACCGCGATTTGTGCGGCTCTAGAAACCGATCATCCGAGAAATCACAGCGGCTTTGGTTTTCAGGATGTTGGCCATTTCGTCGTATTTATCGCCTGACAGGCGGGCCGATGCGCTGGATATGGACACCGCTGCCGTCAGTTTGCCATGGGCATCGAAAATCGGGGCGCCGATGCAGGTCAATCCCTCAATGGTTTCATTGCAGGATACGGCGAATCCTTGGGCGCGGATATGCTCAATCTCCGCCGAAATTTTTTCTTCCGTACTCAATGTGAAAGGTGTGAAGCGTGATAATGGCTGCGAAAGGATTGTTCGCCGAATCTGTTCGCCACCAAACGCCAAAAAAATCTTGCCAAGGGCTGTGCAATGAAAGGTTCGGGCAAAATCGATCCGAGGCACTATGAACGTGCTGCGCGGCGGCGCCACACTATCGATGATCGTGACTTCATCCCGATTCAATACGCCCAGTAGCACATATTCATTTGCAACTTCCGCCAACTCCCGCAAGATCGGATCGGCAACGCGACGAATATCAAGCCGGTCCGCCGCTGCCGTGCCAAGCCGCATCAGGCGAAACCCAAGCGTAAAGCGACCGGATTCGGTCTGTCGGACAAAATCGCGGGCCAACAGAGTCTGCAAAAGATTATGAATTGTGCTTTTCTGCACACCCAATAGCTTGCTCAATTCCGTAACCCCGATCTCGCGCGGCGAAGCTTCCAGAAGCAGCAACAGTTCAATCGCCCTGTCGACGGAAGCAATGGTATAAGAAAATTCTTTCTTTGCAATTACGGCGTTGACCGGATGGTCAACTGATTCGGAAAAATTCATCCGTTGCGATTAGCTCCTTGCTGTTCATTTGTGATGAACAGTGTTTTCGTTTTTGGGCATAAAATAATCTTCGACTCTTCCTTGCAAAATCCTGCATGGTTTACAAAAAAATGTCGAAGATTATTCATGAATCAAACGATGCGGACTTTATCCCCCGTTTTCAGGCAGGCGGCGTTTCCTTCGTCCGTGTCGACATGCATTTCCAGGGCATATTGGTCATTGACCCGAACCAATACCTGTCCCATGAGCATGCCACGCTCGCCAGGGCATTCCACTTGCACGACATCCTTGTCTTTGACGCCGAAAAGTTCAGCATCAGCCGGGGTCATGTGAATGTGACGCAAAGCGGCGATGGCGCCTTGGTCCAATGTAATCGTTCCGTTCGGTCCGACCATGACGACCCCCGGTGAGCCGGCGACATTTCCGGAATCCCGGATTGGCGGGTTGATGCCCAACTTGACGGCATCCGTCAGAGCAAGTTCAATCTGGGTTTCTTTTCGCACCGGTCCCAGAATGCGGACGCGGGTAAAGGCGCCCTTCGTTGTCATGATGTCTACCGTTTCTTCCGAGGCAAACTGCCCGGGCTGGGACAGATCTTTTTTCTTGGTGAGTTCGTAGCCGGGTCCGAACAGGGCGTCCAGGTGAGCACGGCTCAGGTGTACGTGTCTTCCGGAAACTCCTACCGGAATACAGGCTTCGGTAATTTTTGGTTCAGTCACTTTGTTGATCCCTCCATCTTTCTTTTGGCGATTACTCGATGATTTCGGAAAAATACACTACGGATACCGTGTCGGACTCCAGGATCTTTTTATTGTAGATCCCCTCTAAAAACGAAATGACATCCTTTACGTTTTCAATGTCCGGATTCTCGCCCCGCAGGTCATCCTGCGTCAATTCCGAAATGCTTTTCACAAGTACGCGGTCGATCATGGCCGTGTAAATACGTTTCTTTTGGGCGAACTTCTTGCCGACGGTAACCCAGACGATGTCCCCTTCGGCATATTTGTCCGTCTTGTCGCCCATACGAATCGTACACGTTTTGCGCCGACAAATCAATTGATTGTGATACGTGGAAGAATAGAAATTCAACGCGCGCAAACTAACACCCTCCTTACTTCACATGGGAGTTCTTATTTAGCCAGCCATTTTTCGGCCCGATCGACAAATTCAGCCAGCCGTGCTTCGGATTGTACGAGGGCGATTCGAACATAGCCTTCGCCGCAATCGCCAAACCCAATGCCGGGAACCACCGCCACTCCCGTATTCTTTAGTAGATCGGCGACAAAATCAAAGGAGTTTTGGCGAGTTGGCACGGGCGCCCAAATATACATGGAGGCTTTGGGTCGTTCCACTTTCCAGCCAAACCTGGCGAAACCGTCTACCAGGACATCCCTTCGCCGCTGATACCGCAGGGCGGTTTCCAGGATACAATCGTCCGGACCGTTCAAGGCGGCGATAGCTCCCTGTTGAATCGCATAAAAGATTCCATAGTCAAAATTTGATTTCAAGCGGCCCAGCAAGGCGATGACTTCCGCATTGCCTACGACGAAAGCTACCCGGCAACCAGCCATGCTATAGGTTTTGGACAGGGAATGAAATTCAATGGCGACATCCTTGGCGCCCGGAATCGATAAAAAGCTGTCGGGGCGATAACCGTCAAACACCAACTCGCTATAGGCGAAATCGTGAATCACTAAGAAATCATATTGCTTGGCCAAGGCAACAACTTTGACGAAAAAATCCCGGGGTGCGGTTGCTGCAAGCGGGTTGTTGGGGTAATTCAGGATCATGATTTTGGTTCGCCGCAAAATCGCGGGATCAATCGCGTCCAGGTCCGGCAAGTACGCATTTTCGGGTTTTAATGGCATCGTCACGATTTCCGCGCCGGCGACTAGTGGTCCGGCAAAGAAAATCGGATACCCGGGATCGGGAACCAGGACGACATCGCCAGGATTAACCAGGCATAAGCCGATATGGGCCAGACCATCCTGGGATCCCATTAAGGAATGGATTTCGGTGGCGGGATCCAGACCGACGGAAAATTTTCGTTGGTACCAGTTGGCGACAGCCTGCAGGAACTCCGGCGTACCCTTCGACAAGGTGTAGCCATAACTTGCATCATTGTCCATGGCGGCCTTCATGGCGGCTACGATATGGGGTGCCGGAGCCAGGTCGGGACTGCCCAAACTGAGGGTGATGACATCTTTTCCTTCCGCAATCGCCTGCTTTCTCATCGTATCCACCTGCGTGAATATGGCGGAGGAAAGTCCTTTTAGACGTTCAGCCTGTTGAAACATCGCATTCTCTCCTATCTGTTCATGCCCATTGGTAATGGATTTCTACATTATTTATTCTCGGTGCAGCGGGAAAATCCTTGTTTTTCGGACAAGAAAAATACTATCCTGGCAATCATTGCAATGACACCAGGATAGTATGGTTTCAGGGTACCTCAAAAAATTATTTTGTGGCGTTTTTCTTCTGTTGTACGTATTCGTGAATGGTTGCGGCCGCCTTTTTCCCGGCTCCCATGGCCAAAATGACGGTGGCGGCGCCGGTCACGATATCACCGCCGGCGAAAACCCCTTCTTTGGTGGTTTTGCCGTTTTCATCCGCGACAATATTGCCGTGCTTATTGGTTTCCATGCCCGGAGTCGTATTTTGGATCAATGGATTGGGGCCCTGACCGATGGCGATGACTACGGTGTCCACATCCAGTACGAAATTAGACCCCGCTTTTTCCACCGGACGACGGCGACCCGACGCATCCGGTTCACCCAGCTCCATGCGAACGCATTCCAGTCCCTTGACCCAGCCGGCTTCATCGCCAAGCACCTGAATCGGGTTGGTCAGCAATTGGAAATCGACGCCTTCTTCGTGAGCATGTTCCACTTCTTCAGCCCTTGCCGGCATTTCATCCTTGGAACGGCGGTAAACGATATAGACGTTCTCCGCGCCAAGACGCAAGGCCGTTCGCGCGGAGTCCATGGCGACGTTGCCGCCGCCGACGACGGCGACATTGCGGCCGACCCGAACCGGGGTGGCGGTTTCCGGGAATTTGTAGGCCTTCATAAGGTTCACACGGGTCAAAAATTCATTGGCGGAATAAACGCCGTTGAGATTTTCGCCCGGCATTTTCATGAAGTGCGGCAATCCGGCGCCAGTGCCGATAAATACCGCGTCATATTTCTCTTCTTTCATCAGTTCGTCGACTGTGTAGGTTTTGCCGATGACAGCGTTGACGACAACTTCGACGCCGAGATATTTCAGGGTTTCGATTTCGCATTTCACGATTTCCTTCGGTAGCCGGAATTCCGGAATCCCGTACATCAGAACGCCGCCGGGAGTGTGCAATGCTTCAAACAAAGTCACCTGATAACCGAGACGGACCAAATCGCCGGCCGCGGTCAGGCTGGCCGGTCCACCACCGATGACCGCCACTTTGCCGATCTTTTTCTCGGGCGGCAATTCCGGCATCGGGCAGCTTCCGCCCAACGAAAAGTCAGCGACAAAGCGTTCCAGACGACCAATGCCGACTGGCTCCCCTTTGATTCCGCGGATACAGAGCTTTTCGCACTGATTTTCCTGGGGGCAGACCCGACCGCAGACTGCCGGCAGATTGTTATATTGGCGGATGATTGTATTGGCGGCGACATAATCGCCTTCCTTAACTTTACTGATGAATGCGGGAATATCAATTCCAACCGGGCAGCCATTGCGGCAGGGCGAGTTTTTGCACTGCAGGCAGCGGGCGGCTTCGGCTTTGGCGGTTTCTTCGTCATAACCCAGCGTAACTTCATCAAAATTATGCCGCCGAACACTGGCTTCCTGTTCCGGCATTTTATGTTTTACTTGTTGTGACATGATCCATCCCCCTTGCATTGCCGTTCCTGCGCTTGGTACATACGCGCCCGGGACATCAGTCCGTTGAAGTCGACAGCATGACCGTCAAACTCCGGTCCATCCACACAGGCGAATTTGGTTTCGCCGCCAACACTGCAACGGCAGCCGCCGCACATGCCGGTTCCGTCCACCATGATCGGGTTGAGGCTGACCAGTGTGGGAATCTTATAGGGACGGGTTACCTCGGCAACGCCCCGCATCATGATCATCGGTCCGATCGCCATGACCCGGTCGATTTTTTCCCCGGCGGCAATCATATCTTTCAGAGGATCGACAACCAACCCCTTGCGGCCGGCGGACCCATCATCGGTTGTAATATGCAGGACATCGCTGACCGAACGCATTTCTTTTTCCATGATCAACAAATCCGCATTACGGGCGCCGATGATGGATACTACACGGTTGCCGGCTTTCTTATAAGCACGGGCGATGGGATAGACCGGCGCGACGCCGATGCCGCCGCCAATGCAAACCACCGTGCCGAAATTTTCAATTTCAGTTGCCTTGCCGAGCGGTCCGGCAACGTCCAGCAGCGCATCGCCAGCTTTCAGTGTGCCGAGTTGGCGGGTAGTGTCGCCCACTTCTTGAAAAATCAAGTGAATGGAGCCATTTTCGCGGTCATAGTCGGCGATTGTCAAGGGAATCCGTTCGCCGTTTTCATCAATCCGCAGAATGATGAATTGTCCGGCCTGACATTTGCGAGCAACCATCGGCGCTTCCACAATAAAGGACTTCACGCCGGCGGACAGCTCTTCCGCACTGAGAATTTTGTACAATTGAATTCCTCCTTTATTTAACCAGCCGTAACCCGCGTGCATTGGTTTCGGCTTTAACCTTGGCAATGTCGAGAGTGGTGAATTCGCCGTTGCGATAAAGAACGCGTCCGTCCACCAAGGTATGGCTGACATCGGCCGAAGCCGCCGCATACGTTAGGATGGAGGCAAGATCGTGCTGGGGAAACCAATGCGGCGCCGTGGTGTCATAAATCGCCAGATCGGCTTTATACCCCGGCTCAATACGACCTAAAACGTCACCTTGTCCAATAGCGGCGGCGCCGCCTTGATGGGCAACTTGTAAAACCTGGCTGGACGGCAGGACCGTCGGATCCATGCGGTCAAGTTTTTGCAGGAAAGAGGCCATCCGGATCTCTTCCAGCATGTCCAGTTTATTGTTGCTGGTGGCGCCGTCCGTTCCCA
>CAZRQI010000116.1:3539-6181 GCA_964602025.1 uncultured Veillonellaceae bacterium | reverse complement strand
AAGAAAGTGGTCAAGACGTGGTCGCGGAGTTCCACCATCCTGCCTTCTTTCGTTGGACATACAATTGCCGTTCACGACGGACGGAAGCATGTTCCAGTCTACATTACGGAAGACATGGTTGGTCACAAACTCGGTGAATTTGCTCCGACTCGGACTTTTAGAGGTCACGGTTCCAAAGCTGAACGAGCAACTGGCGTTAAGGGCAAATAGGCAGTTTTCAAAAAGGGGGTTAATTCGTGGAAGCTAAGTCGATTGCAAAATATGTGCGGATCGCACCGCGCAAAGTTCGCATCGTAATCGATCTGATCCGGGGCAAAGATGTAACGGAAGCACTGGCCGTTTTGAAAAACACGCCCAAAGTTGCTTCAGGCGTCATTTTTAAAGTCTTGAAGTCGGCGATTGCCAATGCGGAACATAATTATGACATGAACTCGGATGCCCTTTATGTTTCGGCCGCATATGTTGATCAGGGGCCGACGATGAAGAGAGTTCATCCCCGTTCTCGGGGACAGGCATTTAAAATCCTCAAACGCAGCAGCCACGTGACTGTTGTCGTTAAGGAAAGATAACGAGGCGAAGGAGGGAATCGCGCATGGGACAGAAAGTGAATCCGCATGGTCTTCGCATCGGTATCATCAAAACCTGGGATGCCCGATGGTACGCCGATAAAGATTATGCAAACAACCTCCATGAAGATATGAAGATCCGTAAGTTCCTGAAAACCAAATTGGCATCGGCCAGTCTTTCCAAAGTGGAAATTGAACGGGCCGCCAATCGGATCAAAGTTACTCTTCATACCGCTAAACCGGGCATGGTGATCGGCCGTGGCGGTGCAAGCATAGAGGAACTGAAAAAGGCACTGAAAAAGCTGACGGAAAAAACCATCGATGTCAACATCGCCGAAATCAAGCAGGCGGAAATGGATTCGACTTTGGTGGCGGAAAACGTTGCGGCGCAGCTGGAAAAACGGATGGCCTTCCGCCGGGTTATGAAACAGACGGTTGGGCGCACCATGCGTATTGGCGCCAAAGGGATCAAGGTTATGGTGGCGGGTCGTCTTGGCGGCGCTGAAATCGCCCGGACTGAATCGTATCGTGAAGGCAGCATTCCTCTGCACACGTTGCGCGCCGACATCAATTACGGCACTGCGGAAGCCCATACCACATTCGGTCGGATCGGCGTAAAAGTCTGGATTTACCGGGGCGAAGTGTTGCCGACTGGCAAGAGCGCAAAACAAGCTCAGATTCCTCAGGGTGAGGGGGCTGGAAACTAATGTTATTGCCGAAAAGAGTAAAGCATCGTAAACAGTTCCGCGGCCGGATGAAAGGGAACGCCAACAAAGGCAATACAGTGGCGTTCGGCGAATACGGACTTGCGGCCCTGGAGCCTTCCTGGATTACTAACCGGCAGATTGAAGCGGCCCGTATTGCCATGACCCGTTATATCAAGAGAGGCGGACAGGTTTGGATCAAGATATTCCCGGATAAACCTGTAACCTCGAAACCCGCCGAGACCCGTATGGGCAGCGGCAAAGGCTCCCCGGAATACTGGGTGGCCGTGGTAAAACCCGGTAGAATTATGTTCGAGATGGCTGGCGTAACGGAAGAAGTAGCGAGAGAAGCATTTCGGCTTGCTGCTCACAAATTGCCGATCAAAACCAAGTTTGTAGTAGGCAATAAGGCTGGCCAGCTTGATGCGGAAGCAGGTGGCGAGATTGATGAAGGCTAAAGAAATTCGTGATCTGAATGCTTCGGAGATGGAGCAAAAGATAGCTGGACTGAAAGAAGAACTGTTTAATCTTCGCTTCCAGATTGCTACAGGTCAATTGGAAAACCCGATGCGGATTCGCGAAGTGAAGAAGGCTATTGCCCGGATTAAGACAATCCAAAGAGAATCTGAGATCAAAGCCCAACGGGCTTAGAGTCTTCTCAAGGGAAGGAGGCTACGGAAACGTGACGGATAGAAACGAAAGAAAAGTAAGAATGGGCACGGTTGTTAGCGACAAAATGGATAAAACGGTGGTTGTTGCGGTCGAACGTTTGGTGCAACACTCGCTTTATGCCAAATCGGTACGGCAGACTGTGAAATTCAAAGCACACGATGAAAATAACGAGAGTAACATTGGCGACAAGGTTAAGATCATGGAAACACGGCCAATTTCGAAAGACAAACGTTGGCGTGTTGTGGAAATCGTCGAAAAAGCAAAATAGCCGCCTGGGACCAAAGGAGGGTGTGTCATGATTCAACAGGAAACAAGACTCAATGTTGCTGATAATACAGGGGCTAAAGAGATTCTCTGCATCCGCGTGATGGGAGGATCCTACCGGAAAAACGCCAACATTGGTGATGTCATTGTAGCCGCGGTCAAAGCTGCTTCGCCCGGTGGCGTGGTGAAGAAAGGCGACGTGGTTAAGGCAGTAATCGTTCGTTCCAAGAAGGGCCTTCGTCGTGAGGATGGTTCGTATATCCGCTTTGACGAAAATGCCGCAGTTATCATCAAGGATGATAAAAGCCCCAAAGGAACCCGCATTTTTGGACCGGTCGCCAGAGAACTTCGCGAGAAGGATTTTATGAAAATCATCTCGCTGGCCCCGGAAGTACTTTAAGCGAGAGGGGTGCCTAAGTTGGCTGAAATCATTAAG
>CAZRQI010000116.1:0-3439 GCA_964602025.1 uncultured Veillonellaceae bacterium | reverse complement strand
GGATCGATGGCCCGAACCTGCAAAAAATGCGGCGAGATCATCGATAAGGAAAAATAATCCGCGCAGAAGGGAGGTATGATGCATGGCGAGGCTGAAAGAATTTTACAGCCAAGAAGTTGCTCCGGCAATGATGAAAAAATTTGGCTATAAAAATGTAATGGAGATTCCCAAGGTCGAGAAGATTGTCGTAAACATGGGCGTCAGCGAGGCTGTTGGAAATCCGAAAGTATTAGATGCGGCGGTAGCCGACCTGACCCAGATTTCGGGTCAGAAGCCGATTGTTACCAAGGCGAAGAAGTCGATTTCGGCATTTAAAGTTCGCGAAGGAATGTCTATCGGAACCAAAGTGACTCTTCGCGGTGAGCGTATGTATCATTTCATGGATAAACTCCTGAACGTGGCGCTGCCACGGGTGCGGGACTTCCGTGGAATTAGCCCGAAGGCTTTTGACGGCCGTGGCAATTATACGCTCGGAGTAAAGGAACAGTTGATTTTCCCGGAAATGGAATACGATAAAATTGACAAGATCCGCGGGATGGATATCACGATTGTAACATCGGCCAACACCGACGAAGAAGCGCGGGAACTGCTCAAACTGATGGGCATGCCGTTCAGCGCGTAGCTAAGGGGAGGTAAGACACGTGGCCAAAACAGCCTTGATTGAACAGTGGAAAAAGGGCCCCAAATTTAAGGTGCGGCATCACAACCGTTGCAAGATCTGTGGTCGCCCGCATGGTTATATGCGTAAATTCGAAATTTGCAGGATCTGCTTCCGTGAACTCAGCTACAAAGGATTCATTCCGGGAGTTACGAAAGCAAGCTGGTAATTTCCATCAGGAAGGAGGTACTATTCAATGGTAATGACGGATCCGATCGCGGACTTGCTTACACGCATACGAAACGCGAATGCTGTGCATCATGATAAGGTAGAAATTCCTGCTTCAAAAATCAAACGGGCAGTCGTTCAAATCCTGAAGGAAGAAGGCTTCGTGAAGGATTATGAAGTACTCTCGGACGGCAAGCAGGGAGTTTTGCGGGTCAGTTTGAAATATGGGCCGGAACGCGACCGAGTAATCACCGGCATTAAACGTATTTCCAAGCCCGGACTTAGGGTGTATGCAAAGAAAGAACAGTTGCCGAAAGTTCTCGGCGGACTGGGTATTGCTATTATTTCGACGTCTCAGGGAATCATGTCGGACAAACAGGCCCGGAAAACTGGCCTGGGCGGCGAAGTAATCGCCTTTGTCTGGTAAACTGAAGGCGACGCGAACTGAGGAGGTGCGACAATGTCAAGGATTGGCAGGCAGCCGATTGCAGTCCCTAACGGGGTGGAAGTGAAGATCGAAGGCTCCAACGTTTCGGTCAAAGGTCCCAAGGGAGAAACAAGTCGACTGTTCAATAACGATATGATCATTAAGTTGGAGAACTCGACAATTACCGTCGAGCGTCCGACGGACAACAAGGAACACCGGTCTTTGCACGGATTGACCCGTACACTGATTTCCAACATGGTGGTCGGCGTAACCCAGGGGTTTAGCCGGACGCTGGAAATCAACGGCGTTGGCTACCGTGCGGCCAAAGTTGGCAGCAAACTGGGATTGACGCTGGGCTTTTCGCATCCATTGGAATTGGAACCGCCGGCTGGCGTGACAATCGAAGTTCCGCAACCGAACCGGATTGTTGTATCCAGCATCAGCAAAGAAGCGGTTGGCTCTTTTGCAGCCAAGATTCGCTCGTACCGCGAGCCCGAACCTTATAAAGGAAAAGGGATCAAATACGAAGGCGAAGTGGTCCGCCGCAAAGCGGGTAAAGCCGGAGCCAAAGGCAAGAAATAACAAGTGCTTAGCAGAGGGGAGTGAAAAGACTTGCTTCAAAAGCCGGACAAAAATAATTCTCGTAAAAAACGTCATGCCCGGGTTCGCAAAAACTTGTCAGGTACGCAAGCGCGTCCGCGACTCAACGTTTTTCGCAGCCTGAATCATATTTATGCCCAAATTATCAATGACGAAACAGGGACCACGTTGGTTTCCGCCAGCACCATGGACAAAGAAGTCAGTGCGAAAATGGAATACGGCGGTAATATCAGCGCTGCCCAAGTTGTTGGTAAAGTGGTCGCCGAACGCGCAGTGGCCAAAGGAATAAGCAAAGTCGTATTCGACCGGGGTGGCTATCTTTACCACGGTCGTGTGGCGGCGCTGGCCGCTGCAGCCCGTGAAGCGGGACTTGAGTTCTAAGGCGAGGGAGGGAAAACAGTGGCAAGAATCGACCCAACAAAACTGGATCTGAAAGAAAAAGTGGTTTTCATAAACCGTGTGGCCAAGGTGGTTAAGGGCGGACGTCGTTTCTCGTTTAGCGCGCTTGTTGTCGTGGGTGATTCCAACGGTTATGTCGGAGCAGGACTTGGAAAAGCCTCCGAAGTTCCGGAAGCGATTCGCAAAGGCGTGGAAGACGCGAAAAAGAACCTGATTCACGTTCCTTTGGTTGGTACAACCATACCTCACCAAATTACGGGTATTTTTGGTTCCGGCCGGGTATTGCTCAAGCCGGCTTCCGAAGGCACCGGTGTTATTGCCGGCGGCCCGGCGCGCGCCGTACTAGAGTTGGCGGGAATACGGGACATTCTGACCAAGTCTCTGGGTTCGTCCAATGCGAATAACATGGTACGGGCCACTTTGACAGGGCTGCAGGACCTGAAACGCGTTGAAGTTGTCGCACAGATGCGCGGCAAGACCGTTCAGGAGCTATTGGGTTAGGAGGAGTTTGGCATGGCCGCAAAATTGAAAATTGTTCTGCGACGCAGCCTCATCGGCAGGCCGGAAGATCAAAGAGCAACAGTACAAGTTCTGGGTCTGACAAAGGTCAACCATTTTGTGATTCAGGAAGATACACCGGCGATCCGGGGTATGATTCGCAAGGTGGAGCATCTGGTCAGCGTGGAAGAACAGAAAGAATAGTAGTACGAGGAGGCGCAAACAATGGAGTTGCATGAATTGTCTCCCGCGCCAGGCAGCAAGAAATCCCGGACCCGTGTCGGACGCGGACTGGGTTCTGGTTTAGGAAAAACTTCGGGACGCGGACACAAAGGACAAGGCGCCCGCTCCGGTGGTGGAACCCGGCCTGGTTTTGAAGGCGGACAAAAGCCGTTATATCTTAGATTGCCCAAACGTGGTTTTTACAATAAGTTTGCTTTGACTTTCACGGAAGTGAATGTCGGATCATTGAACGGCTTTGAAGCTGGTGAAGTGGTCGACTTGGTTTCACTGGTCGAAGCAGGCCTGATCAAAAAAGTCAATGATGGTTTGAGAGTTCTTGGTAATGGTGAGCTGGACAAGGCTTTGACTGTACGGGCAAATGGTTTTACCAAGGCTGCAGTTGCCAAGATAGAAGCAGCCGGTGGAAAAGTCGAGGTGGTCTAAGTGCTGGCGGCCTTGGCCAATGT
>CAZRQI010000115.1:1688-6193 GCA_964602025.1 uncultured Veillonellaceae bacterium | reverse complement strand
CGGCGGAACGAACGAGACGGCCATCTCCTGCAACTTCCGGTTATCCCGCAGTAAATAGAACGTGATAAACGGAATCCCGATCAGCTCGACAACGCCGGACAGGGCCTGGATGGCCGGCATCAGGGAGCTTTGCACCGCATTGATGACGAAATCCCGGGCGTTGTCCATCAGCCGATTGGCGTACTCCAGCAGTTCCGGCGGCAAATTCAGGGAAATGATCCATAGGGAGATTTTTTCGGGATTGACCAGGTCCGGCACATTCGTGGCGAACTGTTTCAACCCCGGCAGCAATTGATCCAGGATCCAGGTGACGAACAGGCTGGCGACGCCGACAAACAACAGCAGCGCTGCGAACGCGGCGAGTCCGTCGGAAAAACGACGGGCCAGTCGGATCTTCACCGGCTTGAGCAGCAACGCGAGCAGCAGCGAAATGAACAGGATCAGGCCAATATCCTTCGCAAACCGGAACAACAACGCGACCAGCCCTGTCAGGCTAAGAATATAACCGGTTTGCCACTGCACTTTGATCAAACTTTCCGCCCCATTCCTAATATTCAATCAGCTATTTATTCCATCCCGGCCGCCGGTTCTCCTCTTTCCGCATTCGACAATCCGTGTGCCGCGCCGGACGCGCGCACCGCCGCAACCAAAAAACGACCTGCAGCCTAAGCCGCAGGTCGTTTTGTATTTCCCGGGAAATGTTCCGGCTTATTTCGCGTCCATGATCTTCTGGTAGTCGCCTTTGATCTTCTCCATGTTCTTCGCGAGTTTTTCCCAGTTCGCCTTCAGGTCGCCTTTGTTCATGAAGGTCTTGAGGGCCGGCGCGCCTTTGGGCGGGTTCACGTCGTCGCGGACTGAGTGCATCCAGCCCTTGACGATCGCTTCCTGACCTTCCTTCGACAACCACCAGTTGGTCAGAGCCTTGGCTGCTTCAGGATTCTGAGTCGAAGTGAAAATGGCGATCGGGCTCGGGATCACGATGGTGCCGTCTTCCGGATACACCACTTTGACCGGCTCGCCTTTGGCCATGATTTTGAGGATGTTTTCTTCCAGAATCATGACTGCCTGATATTCACCCGTGACCAGCTTGTTCTGGACCGCGGAGTTGCCAGGTTCCACCTTGCCGCCATTGGCTTTCAGCTTGGTGAAATAATCCCAGCCGTATTTGTCGGCGAGAACGCCGACGGCGACATACGCTGAACCGGACAGGAGCGGACTCGGAATGGCGACTTTATCTTTCCACTTCGGTTCCGTCAGTTCCTTGAAGGTCTTGGGCGCATCTTCCGGTTTCACCTTGTTGGTATTATAAGCGATAATCATGTTGGAAATGCGGACGCCGGTCCAGTAGCCTTCGGAATCCTTGGACGCCGTGACGTCCTTGCGGTTCGGCGCGTCGTATTTCATCAGCAGATTTTTGTCTTTCAGCGTCAGATAATAAGAAGGATCGGCGACCATCAGCAAATCGGCCTGGACTTTTTTTGCTTCGATCTCGCCGGTCAGCTTGGTGATGACTTTTTCCGTGCCGGCCTGGAACCATTGCACTTCAAGATCCGGGAAGGCTTTCTTGATGGCAGGCTTGACTCCTTCGATAATATCCGGGTAGATGGACGTGTAGATCATCAGTTTGCCGCTGATCTTCGGAGCATCCGATTTCGCGGGCGCAGCCGGCTTTTTGTCTCCGCCGCCGCAACCTGCCGCCAGAGCCGTCAACATGGCCACCGCTACAATCAGAATCAACCACTGGACTTTTCGACTTTTCATCCTTTTGTTTCCCCCCATCTTTTCAATAGCCTATACGGAATCCCTTAAATATTATAGCCTTTTCCCAGCGTTCCCGTCAATTTTTTACTGAATATTTGGACCGACATGTCCGTTCCGGACAGACAAGACAGAAGGGAACCGCCGAATGCGGTTCCCTTCTGTTGGAGACAAATATGCGATTATTCGTCGCTGACGTTTTGGGGTGGCGGGAATCAGGCTTTGCCCTCGACCGCCTCCGCATAGGATTTGACCAGACGTTTGTAGGATTGCAGCCGTTCCTTTGCATCCTTCTCGGTCTTGTCGAACAGGGCGTCCGCCTGTTCGGGGAACTGTTTCTTCAGGGACGAGTACCGGACTTCGCCCATCAGGAACTCCTTGAAACTGGCCGTCGGTTCTTTGGAATCCAGGCTGAACGGATTCTTTCCCTGTTCCAGCAAGGCCGGATTGTAACGGTACATTCCCCAGTAACCGGCTTCCACCGCTTTCTTTTCTTCGAGCTGGCTGGCGCCCATGCCGGCCTTGAGTCCGTGGTTGATGCACGGCGCGTAGGCGATGATCAGCGACGGGCCCGGATAGGCTTCCGCTTCGGCGATGGCCTTCAGCGTCTGGTTCTTGTCGGCCCCCATGGCGATCTGCGCCACATAGACGTAGCCGTAGCTCATGGCGATCATGCCGAGGTCTTTCTTCTTGGTGCGTTTGCCGCTGGCGGCGAATTTGGCGATGGCCGCGGTCGGCGTGGATTTGGAAGACTGGCCGCCGGTGTTGGAATACACTTCGGTATCGAAGACCATCACGTTGACATCCTCATTCATCGCCAACACATGGTCGAGGCCGCCGAAGCCGATGTCGTAGGCCCAGCCGTCGCCGCCGAAGATCCAGTGCGACCGTTTGACCAGGAAGTCCTTGTTGGCGTAGATCGAGTTGAGCAGCGCGTCGCCGCCCTTCTCTTTTTCGAGCAGGGCCGTCAGGTTCGCCGCCCGTTCGCGGGTACCGGCGCCGTTGTCGATGTTGGCCAGCCAGTCGGCGAAGGCCGCCTTCAGTTCGGCGCTCACCGGCAGTTTGGTTGCCGCTTCGATGTCGGCCGCCAGCCGCTGCCGCGACTGTTTGACGCCAAGGAACATGCCGTAGCCGTATTCCGCGTTGTCTTCGAACAGGGAATTGCCCCAGGCCGGCCCGTGGCCGAGATGGTTCTTCGTATAGGGCATCGACGGTGCGCTGGCGCCCCAGATCGAGGAGCAGCCGGTCGCATTGGCAATCATCATCCGGTCGCCGAACAGCTGGGTGACCAGCTTGGCGTAAGGCGTCTCGCCGCAGCCGCCGCAAGCGCCGGAGAACTCGAGCAGCGGGGTTTCGAACTGGCTGCCCTTGACGGTTTCCTTGTTCATCGGGTTGGCCTTCGGCGCTACCGACATGGCGTAATCCCACAGCGGGGCCTGTCCCTGCTGCGATTCAAACGGTTTCATGACCAGGGCCTTTTCCTTGGCCGGGCAAACCTGGGCGCAGTTGCCGCAACCGATGCAGTCCAGCGGGGAAACGGCGATGCGGAACTGCAAGTCTTTCGCGCCAACGGCCGCCTTGGCGGTAAAGCCTGCCGGAGCGGCTTTCATTTCCGCTTCCGTCGCCAGAACCGGCCGGATGGAGGCATGCGGACAAACAAAGGCGCACTGGTTGCACTGGATGCAGTGTTCGATCTGCCATTCTGGAACGTTCAGGGCGATGCCGCGTTTTTCAAAGGCGGAGGTTCCCACCGGGAACGTGCCGTCGGCCAATTCCTTGAAGGCGCTGACCGGCAGGTTGTCGCCTTCCTGACGGTTCATCGGGATCAGTAGTTCTTCGACAAAAGCCGGCAGATCCTTGGCGACGGATTCGCTGGAGCAGGCGCAGGCCACCTGTTTGACGTCCCGCGGCGTATCGGCGGCGTCCTTCCAGTCGGCGGGAACCTCGATCTTCACGATCGACGCCATGCCTTTTTCAATCGCCGCATAGTTCATATCGATGACCTTCTGGCCCTGGTTGCCGTAATCGTCGACCACGGCTTTTTGCAAATACTTCACTGCGTCCGCCATCGGAATGATCGCCGCCAGTTTGAAGAACGCCGACTGCATGACCATGTTGATACGGCCGCCCAAGCCCAGACTCTGGGCGATGCCGGCGCCGTCGAGGGTATAGAACTGAATTTCGTTCTTGGCGATATAGCGTTTCATGAAGCCGGGCAGTTTCTCGGCCAGTTCTTCCGGCGTCCAGGTACAGTTCAGCAGGAAGACTCCCTTGGGTTTCAGGCCGGCGAGCACGTTGTATTTGTTGACGTAGGACTGGTTGTGGCAGGCCACGAAGTCGGCCTTGTTGATCAGATAGGAAGATTTGATCGGTTTCTTGCCGAACCGCAGGTGCGATACGGTGATGCCGCCGGATTTCTTGGAGTCGTAGGCGAAATACGCCTGCGCGTACATGTCGGTGTGATCGCCGATGATCTTGACCGCGGCCTTGTTCGCGCCGACCGTGCCGTCGGAGCCGAGGCCCCAGAACTTGCAGGCGGTGGTGCCGACCGGCGTGGTGTCGATGTCTTCTCCCGGCGGCAGCGAGGTGAAGGTGACGTCGTCGACGATGCTCAGCGTGAACCGGTCCTTGGGAACGGCCAGCTTCAGGTTTTCGAAGACAGGCAGGATGTGGGACGGAATGACGTCCTTGGAACCGAGGCCGTAGCGACCGCCAACGATCAGCGGCTGCCATTCCTTGCCGTAGAA
>CAZRQI010000115.1:0-1588 GCA_964602025.1 uncultured Veillonellaceae bacterium | reverse complement strand
CAAACCCTGGGAAGCGGTGAAGGTCGTCGTCAGGGCGCCGGACTGCAGGGAACCGTGCACCGCGCCGGCGGCGCCGCCTTCCGACTGCATTTCCGCGACCCGCACGGTCTGCCCGAAGATGTTCTTCCGGCCCTCGGCGCTCCACTCGTCCACATGCTCGGCCATGGTGGAGGACGGAGTAATCGGGAAAATCGCCGCGACATCGGTGAACCCGTACGCAATGTGGGCCGCCGCGTTGTTCCCGTCCATGGTTTTCATTTTTCTCATGCTGTAAACCCCTCTTTCCTATTTTTTTCGTTTGGCATCGCTGCCGCGTAAATTCAGATGTACTGTTTACTATTCGTCGCTATGTTTGAAATTCCTTTTTCGTTGCAGACAAGTTTTCTCGAATTCCGGAAAATTTTCAACGTGGCCCTACAGCTTCACAGTTTTTCCGCCAAATAAACTTAACCGAAAATTCATTTTTGTCAACACCCGGTGAATTGACAGTCCACGCCCGGCGAACTATAATTAAGGCGTAACTCTTCAGGCGCGCCTTCGTTGGAAAAGGGACGGCCTGATTTATTTTTCGGGAGGTGAGATGGATGGACGCCGACGGGCCTCATTTGTGCACGACAGACAACCGAATACGACCCTGGAGACACGTCTGTTCATCTCGCATCCTTTGCTGCTGAGATGACGCCGTTGTGTCTCCCCATCGAAAGGAGGCACTTTTCATGCTCAATGTATTTAAGACGGTTGACCATGCGCTGCAGCCCGTGCCTGGCAACGAGCTGATCAAGGATTCCTGGATCCGCCTGGTCAATCCCTCGGCCGACGAAATCCGCGCCCTCTGCCTGGCGACGAACGTGCCGGAAGATTTTATCCGGGCCGCCCTGGACGAGGAAGAACGCTCCCGTATCGAAGTCGAAGAGCAATGCATGCTCGTCCTGACGAACATCCCGATCATGCGCGGCCCCGACAACTACGACACCCTGCCGCTCGGCATGATCCTGACCCCCGACAACCTGATCACCATCTCTTTGGAGGATACGGCGATCCTGCCAATGTCGGCGGCCGGAACCAGCCTGTCGATGCCCTGCAACACCTCCAAGCGCACCCGTTTCCTGTTGCAGATCCTGTACAAAAACGCCACCGTCTTTTTGAAATACATTCATCAGATCAACCGGCAGACCGATGAAATCGAACGCCACCTCCGCCGTTCCATGAACAACACGGAAGTATTCCAACTGCTGGACATGGAAAAAGGCCTCACCTACTTCACGGCGGCCCTGCGAACCAACGGCATCGTGCTCGACCGGCTGCTGCGGCTGCGCAAGAGCGGCAACCTGCAGCACCTGATCCCCATGTTCGAAGAGGACGAGGACATTCTGGAGGACGCCATCATCGAAAACCGGCAGGCGCTCGAAATGGTCCAGATGTACTCCGACATCCTCAGCGGCATGATGGACGCCTTTACCTCCGTTATTTCCAACAACCTGAACCAGGTCATGAAATTCCTGGCTTCCATCACGATCCTGATTTCGATCCCGACCATGATCTCCAGCTTCTGGGGCATGAACGTGGCGGTTCCCTATCTGGGGCAGGA
>CAZRQI010000114.1:0-6218 GCA_964602025.1 uncultured Veillonellaceae bacterium | reverse complement strand
ATCACCACCGCCCGGGACATGGCGATTCTGTTCGAGCGCCTGTATCGGGGCGGCCTGATCCGTCCGGAAAAACGGGAGTTCATGCTGAACGCGATGGCGCAGAGCATCTTTCCGGACGAAATGGCGCGTTATCTGCAGGATCGCCGGGTCATGCACAAAATCGGCGATCTGGATGATGTGCTGGCGGATGTCGGGATTGTCGAGGGCCCGGGCGGCCCGGTGCTCATCGCCATATTCACCGAGACCCGGCTGGATCAGGATTATGCCAGCGATTATATCGCGGCGGCTTCGGCCTGCCTGTACACCGGCCTGAGCGGGAACGCCACCGCCTGGAATGGCGAGTTCCGCTCCCAATACGACCCGGATACGCCGAAACCCTGAGGCTTCCGGCGGGTTCGCGATCTTTTCCAGCGTTGTTTGCACAGGGAGGCGGGTTCATGACGACCGAAGAGCAAAAGTTACAGCAGGCCGTGGCGGAGGGGATTATTACCCCGGATCAGGCCAACAAGCTCAGAGAATTGTGGCGGGAGGAAGGCGTCCCGACCCCGGCGCCGGCGGAAGAACCGGGCACGCGCCTGAGCCGGTTCCTCTATTATCTGGGCGCCCTGATCGTGATCGGCGCCATGAGCTGGCTGATGAACACCGCCTGGGACGCCTTCCGGGGATTCGGCCTGTTCGGCATTGCGGCGGGCTATGCCGCCGTGTTCTGCGGGTTGGCCCGATATTTCCGCCCGAAATCGACCGTGCTCAGCGGGCTGTTCGTGGTGATGGCCGTCTGCATGACGCCGCTCGCCGTGTTTGGCCTGCAGTCGGGCCTGAACGTCTGGCCGTATGAGAATCCCGGCGCCTATAAAGACTTTTACCGCTACATCCGGGGCGGCTGGTTTGCGATGGAGGTCGCTACCCTCGTGACCGGCCTGTTTTCGCTGCGGTACAGCCGCATCCCCTTTGCGATGATGCCGATTGCTTTCACTCTCTGGTTCGTGTCCATGGATATCGCGCCGATTCTGGCGGGTGGCGATTTCAACTGGACGGTGCGCAAACAGGTTTCGATAGTTTTCGGACTGGCGATGCTCGGGGCCGCTTTCGCGGTCGAGCGCCGGCAGCAAATCGACTACGCGAAATGGCTCTACACCTTCGGCGCGATGACCTTCTGGGGCGGATTGTCCCTGCTGCGCTCCGACTCGGAACTGTCGAAGTTCATCTACTGCCTGATCAATGTCGCGATGATGTTTTGCGGGGTTCTGCTGGATCGCAAGGTGTTCCTGGTTTTTGGCGGCGTGGGCTTTTTCGGCTATCTCGGTTATCTGTCCTGGCGCGTTTTCCGGCACTCGATCGCCTTTCCGTTCGCCCTCACCATCCTTGGCCTGAGCCTGGTCTACCTCGGCTGGATTTATCATACGAAATATGACGTGATCCAGCGTCATGTGCGAAAGCTCGTCCCGTTGCGACTTCCCCGGAGCTGACTCCGAAGCATGGCCCGGATTCCGAGCAGGAAAACCGGCAGGCGATGCGACTATACATCGCGCTGACCCGGACCTACAAGGCGGTGCCGGAAAAAGACAGCGCAATATTCGCAGTTGCGGTCTCAATACGTCGGAGTTCGGCGTTCTGGAACTCTTATACAACAAGGGGCCGCACCCGCTGTAGCAGATCGGCGGAAAAATCCTCGTCACCAGCGGGACCATGACCTATGTCATCGATAAACTGGCGCAGAAAGGCTTGCTCATCCGGCGGAAAAAGAACAGGCGATCACGCTGCTGAAAAAAATCAGTTTTCAAAAGGGGTAAGCAAGGGTTCCGTGTTTGCGGGAATCGCCGAATTTTCAAGGAGGGTTGGCCATGATGAACGGGACGAGAGCTATTCGAAAAATTGTGACCGGGAAACAGGCCGTTGACGGCGCCGGCGTAAAGCTGGTGCGGGTCATCGGTCGCGATGACACTCAGGAGTTCGACCCGTTTCTCATGCTGGACGCGTTTGACTCCACGAATCCCGAGGACTACATCAAAGGTTTTCCCTGGCATCCGCACCGCGGCATTGAAACGATCACCTATCTGATCAGCGGCGACATTGAACACGGCGACAGTTTGGGCAACAAGGGCAGCATTCTGGCTGGAGAGTGTCAATGGATGACAGCCGGATCAGGGATCATTCATCAGGAAATGCCGAAGGCCAGTGACCGAATGCTGGGCGTTCAGCTCTGGCTGAATCTGCCGGCGAAAAACAAAATGGCGTCGCCCCGCTATCATGGAATCGTCAAAGCGGATATTCCGGTGATTGACGAGGGAGACCGCAAAGTACGCGTCATCGCTGGAACCTATTGCGGGAAACTGGGCGCGGCGGACGGTGAGTATGTCAAGCCGTTGATTTTGGATGTGGAAGTCGATCCGGGGGCGGAGTGGTCGCTGGACCTCGACAGGGATGCGACATTGTTTGTGTATATCGTGCAGGGTGCGGGAGCTTTCGGGCCTTCAACCCATGACGTTGTTCCGGCCAAGCATGCCGCCTTGTTTGGCGAGGGGGATGAGTTTCGGGTCAAAGCGACGGAAAACGGCTTGCGGTTTTTGCTCATTGCGGGGCAACCCCTCCGGGAACCCATTGCCTGGGGCGGGCCGATCGTTATGAATACCCGGGAAGAGCTGAATTTGGCCTTTAAGGAACTGGAGGAAAACAACTTTATCAAACGCTGAGGCGGCGACAATTCGTGTAAAAATTTTGAGTAGGAGGAAAATCTTATGGCAACTAAAAAAATCGGTGTAATCGTGGGGAGTCTGCGCAAGGAGTCCTTTAACCGGAAGATCGCCAAGGAACTGATGGCGGTGGCGCCGGCGGAGCTGGCGATGGAGGAAGTGCCGATCGGGGCGTTGCCCCTGTTCAACCAGGATTTCGATGATGAGGGAACCACGCCGGCCGAGTGGGTCGCGTTCCGGGAAAAATTGAAACAGTTCGACGCGTTTCTGTTCCTGACCCCGGAATATAACCGGTCGGTGCCGGCGGTTCTCAAGAATGCAATCGACATCGGTTCCCGACCCTATGGGAAAAATTTGTGGAACGGCAAACCCGGCGCGGTGGTCAGCGTGTCGATCGGCGGGATCAGCGGCTTTGGCGCGAATCATCATCTGCGGCAAACCCTGGTGTTCGTGAACGTTGCGACCATGCCGCAGCCCGAGGCCTATATCGGCAATGCGGCCGCGCTGTTCGACGCCAATGGCGCCCTGGTGAACGAAGGTACCCGGGAATTTCTGAAAAACTTCATGGCGGCTTTTGCGGCGTGGGTTGCGAAGATCGTAAAATAAACGGGACGGACCGATGGTCTGGCTGTTCCCAAATCACAAATTAGCCTCTGCAAAACAACCGCTGCCCCGATAACCGGCTGACAGCGGTTGCTTTTTATTTACCAAGCGCAACAAGATGAAAAAAGTACCAACTACCCGTATCGCTGCGAGTAATTGATACTTTCGTCCTCAAAACCGATTCACAGTCCGTTATTAGAACAAACCGGCGTAAATGTCCACGGCGATTCCGTCAGCCGAAAAATTGACTACGACCATTTGGGAAACGGACACCCTGACGTGCGCCCCCTTGCCGACCAGCAACGAGGGCGGCGAAATGTCCAATCCGACGATTCCCGCTTGACTGAATAAGCTGCAGGCATTCGCGCAAACCATGTTCCCCATTTCCGCCAAAGCGCTTTGCGCCAATTCATCCAGATCGCAAACGGGCATGCCCATCATCATTTTTGAGGCGAACAGCTGCGCGTCGTCGATGCTCATTCCGATCAGAATCGCGCCTTTGAGCGGCCCCATGACGCCGATGTTAATCAATATGCCCGGGTTTTGCAACGTGGCGCCTTCCAGCGCAATCCCCTTTTTCGTGATTTCCTGAAAACCGATCTGCGGCAGGATCTCGGCAAATGCCTGTAATATCGGATTGATCGAATTTACATCCACAATACCAACCCCTTTTTAAAGCCGAGGCTCATGTAGACCTGCCCAAAATCCGTATCCGCCGAAACGCTGTGCAACGACAGATTGGGGCTGAAAATTTCGGTCGTTTCGCCAAAAAACACGCTCGGCGGCGCTACTTTAAAGCCAAAAGATTTGTCTTTTTTGTTCAGCATCGAACAAGCTACCCCGCCGACCACATTGGCGTATTCCGCCGCCATCGCCACGACTTCGTCGCGATTTTTCGGCTCGCGTTTCAATATCGCGGCCGCCATTTTTTCCGCGGCTTCATATGCGATATCGATGATCAACGAGCCCGGATAGCGGCCAATGATTCCGATGACAACCATGATGCCCTTGGAGGTATGTTGGCCCTTTTCGTCGATGTTTTCGAAGCGCACCGTAGTTTTCGTCAGTCGGGTCGTGCTTTGGGAAAGCGCTTCTTTAAATGTGTCCAATCCCTGTTCTTCTAGGCTGTTATATAGCGTGTCCGGCGCCATAACGTTGCTGATAACCCGTTGCAAAGCCTCCAGTTCCACCGGCTTTTGCACATAACCGACGGCTCCGGCCCGTTTTGCTTCCGATTCCGACTCTTCGTCCTTCATGGAACTGCACATGATGACTTTGGTGGCCGGATCGTGCAACCGAAGCGCCTTGGTGCACTCAAACCCATCTGCGCCGGGCATCGCGATATCCATCATCACGATATCCGGCCGGCACTCCTGGTATGTCTGAATGAGTGTTTCCAACGAGTCGGCTTCGCCGACGATTTGGCAATCCATTTCCTCCAGTGTCGCCGCCAACATGGTTCGTGAGAATGGCGAGTCGTCGACCAGCATTACTTTAATACCCATTCGTTTCACTCCTGTTTTCTCGATTTTTCCGCAGGGCCATTCTCTAGAAAGCTGTTTCTGTTTTATTGCTGAGTATCTATAATTGTATTCGCTTCCGCCAAGCTGTCAACCCGGATTTTGCGTGAATGCATTTTCATACATCACTTCCGGCGATAAAAACGGGGCTCGGATTTCAAAGAAAATGGATTGGCAAAAGCCTTGGGATTTATTTTGAATAATTTGATAATTTAGCATGAATTTACTGGTCGGCGTAAAATAAATATACTGTATCCGTTTGCGTTATGGCGCGGCGCAGGGCCGCGCGGCGGGAGGTGAAGCCAGGGCAGCGATGCGGGACCGTTGGACTCCGGAAAGACAGGCCATAGAAAGATAGGGGAAGGAGTGGGACCATGAAAAAATTAAGCGTGCTGTTGGTGTTCTTGGCGATCTTGCTGACATCCAGCCTGGGCTTGGCATTTGAAAATGTCAAATTTGCCGTGATTTCCGATCCCCATATTTCCATTCCTCAGCAAAGAGGGGTCAGCGATGGCTTCAAACTAGGCTTGCAGACACAGATGCTGGCTGAAAACACTGTGGCGGAGTTGAATAAAATCCCGGATTTGCAGTTTGTCCTAGTCACCGGCGATCTCACGCAGGATGCCGAACCATGGAATATCGATACTTTGCGCCGTATTCTCGACGGTTTGAAAGTCCCTTATTTTGTGACGCTGGGCAACCATGATCTGAGCCGTGTTCCACACAATTTGAAGGATCAGCCGGTTACTCTTTCGAAATATACGGTAGCGGGAGCTTTTATTGGAAAGTCGGGCGGCATGACGCCCGGTATGACGTATTATGCCCATGAAGTGGCCAAGAACCTGGTGCTGATCAACCTGGATACTTCGCGGGCCCAGGTATTTGCGCCGGAAGCAGGTCTCAACGACTACGGCGGGTATGTCGATTCGGGGCAAATGCGCTGGCTGGAAAAAACCTTGCAGACCAATCAGGGAAAAACGATCATTGTGATGACCCATCATAATCTGATCCCTTGGTGTGAGGGCGACCGGACCGACTACCACAAGTGGGGATGGTTCCGGATTGACAACGGCGACGCCGTGCAGGCCCTATTGCAAAAATATGGAGTGAAAGCTATCTTTACCGGTCATCGGCATATTTCGACCCGCTATCAGGATGTGGGCGGCGTGTTCAATTTCGTTCATCCGGCGATTTCCACCTATCCGATGCGGTTTACCCTGTATGACATGACTCCGCAGGGATTGAAGTATGAGGTGAAAAATGTTCCGGCTTCCGATGATGTTTGGGCGCTGGCGAAAAAGAATTTCCTCGCGGACAGTTGGTGGCGTGATGCCGACCAACACAACACGCCCGAAGGAAACGCGAAATATCTGGAATTGTATGAAGGAACCAGCATGAGCGGGTC
>CAZRQI010000113.1:3035-6224 GCA_964602025.1 uncultured Veillonellaceae bacterium | reverse complement strand
GTATTGGACAGGATCAGGTTTTCCAACACCTGTTTCACCGAAGACGAAGTGAAATTGACGATCCTTCCCATGCCCAACTGCCGCATGGAGGGCAATGCCGCCCGGATGGTCCGGATATAGGAAAGCAGATTCAACTCATAGGCCTTTTGCCAGGCCGCATCCGAAAAATCGTCGAAAGTTCCGGCAGGCGGGCCGCCGGCGTTATTCACCAGAGCAAAAATCGGCCCGAATTTGTCGAGGGTATTGTCCACCGCCCGCTGAATGTCTTCCGGCCTGGTTACATCGCCTACTGTGAAGGCCGGTTCTTTGCCTGTCAGTTCGCGGATCTCGGCCTGCGTGTCGCGGAGCAGCTCTTCCCCCCGGCTGAAGAGCATGACGTTGGCGCCTTCCGCCGCGAATTCCAACGCCGTCGCTTTGCCGAGCCCCGTGCTGGAGGCCATCACCAAAACCGCTTTGTTGTTCAGTCCCAGATCCATGATGCTCTCACGCTCCTTGCCAATGATTTTTCGACGAATCTCTGATGAAATATTTGAATTTTCTGCCTGATTCTATTTTCCCTCAAATTTAACCTTTTTGCAACGAGGTCGCTGAGGAATCGGGCAGGACTTTGCCCGGTGAATCGGGAAACAATGAAAAGCGGAATGGGAGAGTGAGAGATTCTGGTGTCGGGTTATCTGCGGGGAGCCCTCTGGATATTCGTCTCGGCCGTTGGCTTTGGCCTGATGCCGATTTTTGCCCTGTATGCGTATCGTTGCGGAATGAATGTGCCAACGCTGTTGTTTTTTCGGTTCGGCTTGGCTGCGATCATTCTGTTCGCTTATATAAAAGGAAATAAAATGGCGTGGCGAATGCCGCGCCGGGAATGGATCGGCGTCGCCTTCCTCGGCATGGTTCTCTACACGCTGCAGGCCACGCTGTATTTTTCGGCGGTCCAATATATTCCGGCGTCGCTGGCGGCTTTGATCCTCTATGTGTATCCTGTTTTGGTCGCATTCCTGGCGGTTGTGACGGAGCACGAGCCCTTGTCCTGGCAAACCTTGGCGCCGTCGCTGGTTTCCTTGTTGGGAGTGGCGTTGGTATTGGGAGCGCCGCTGGAAAATCCCGATCATTTTGGATTGTTGTTGGCATTCGGCGCGGCGGTGGTGTATTCGGTGTATATTGTTCTGGGCCGGCGAATTGCCGCCCATGTCCCGCCGCTGCTGGCCAGTGCGGCGATTTCGGCGTTCGCGGCCTTGAGCTTTTTGATTTACGGCGGTTTTACCGACTCACTGCAGTTCTTGTTGCCGAAAGAGGCTTGGCTGGTTGTAGCGGGGATCGTTCTGTTTTCGACCATCCTGGCCATGGGCGCGTTTTTTGTCGGTATTGCCCGGATCGGCTCAACCCGGGCAGCTATTTTGAGTACGATTGAACCGGTCATCACGATTGCCTTTTCCGTGGTTTTGTTCGGGGAAACCATGTCCTGGCTGCAGGGAATCGGCGCCATGCTGATCCTTGCCGGGACAATTCTGGTCATTGGCCGGCGGCGCGATCAAAAAACGAAAGATTGACAATGGAGGAAACGATGGCGCAGGAACAGGACATCCATTATCTACAGCTATTGGCGGAAAAGTATCCTTCCCTGCAGGCGGCTTCGAACGAGATTGTGGTATTGTCCGCGCAGTTGCAGCTGCCGAAGGAGACGGAGCATTTTTTGTCCGATGTGCATGGCGAATACGAGGCCTTTTCCCATGTCATCCGCAACGGCGCCGGTTCCATCCGGCGAAAAATCAGCGAATTGTTCGCCGACTCCCTGACGCAGGGCGAGCAGCAAAGTTTGGCGACCCTGATCTATTACCCCGAAGAAAAATCGACGCTGTTGTTGCAGGCCGCGCCGGACCCGGCGGAATGGAGCCGTCTCACGCTCATGCGCCTGATCCGGCTTTGTCGGGTGCTGACGTCGAAGTATCGGCGGGAAAGCGTCCGGGAACTGTTGCCCGCGGCGGTGGCCCCCATTATCGAAGAATTACTGGATGAACAGGAAACCATCGAAAATAAGTCGAGTTATTATCAGGGGCTGCTGGATGCCATCGTGTCTACCGGCAGCGCCCGGCCGTTTATTATCGACATGGCGGAACTGATCCAGCGTCTGGCGATTGCCCGGTTGCACGTGATCGGTGACATTTATGACCGGGGACCGGGAGCGCACAAGATTCTGGATACGCTGATGGAACATCGGCAGGTCGACATCCAGTGGGGAAATCATGACATTCTGTGGATGGGAGCGGCCGCCGGCAGCGACGCCTGCATCGCCAATGTCGTCCGGACTTGCCTGCGTTACGGCAACATGGAGACGCTGGAAAACGGCTACGGCGTCAGCCTGCTGCCTTTGGCGTCGTTCGCTATCGAAACGTACGGGGAGGACCCCTGTGAAGCGTTCATTCCGAAAGTGGCGAAAGACAGCTCCTTTACCCGGCAGGAAATCCGCCTGATGGCGCAGATGCAAAAAGCCATCGCCATGATCCAGTTCAAGCTGGAGAGCCAACTGATCAAGCGGCGACCCCATTACCGGATGGAAAACCGTCTGCTGCTCGAACAGATCGACTATGCGGCGGGAACCCTGTCGCTCGACGGCAAGACCTATCCGTTGCTGGACCATCATTTTCCGACCATCGACCCGTCCCGCCCCGATGAACTGACCGCCGCCGAGCAAGGCGTCGTCACCAAATTACAGCTTTCCTTCACCAACAGCAAAAAACTGCAGGAGCATGTCCGCTTTCTTTATTCCAAAGGCAGCATCTACCTGATTCACGACGGCAATTTGCTGTATCACGGCTGTATCGCCATGAACGAGGACGGTTCGTTCCGGTCTTTCAACGTCGACGGGCAGTCTTTTTCCGGCAAAGCCTTCCTGGACCGGGTGGACCGCCTGGCCCGGCAGGGCTATTACGCCTCCCATAATCCGGAGCAGAAACAATATGGCATGGATGCCATGTGGTTTTTGTGGTGCGCGCCGCAATCCCCCCTGTTCGGCAAGGAAAAGATGGCGACATTTGAACGCTACTTTTTGGCGGACACGGACACGCATTATGCGGATTCCGATCCGCACAGGGAAAGCCGCAACGCCTATTACGTCCTGCGGGACCGGGAAGAGACGGCCTGCAAAATTCTTGCCGAGTTCGGGCTGGACTGCAAAACCGGCCATATCATCAA
>CAZRQI010000113.1:0-2935 GCA_964602025.1 uncultured Veillonellaceae bacterium | reverse complement strand
TGACCGGATTATTGCAAAATCAATCCCCGGGATGTATAATACGACGGGAGTTTTGTTCTCTTGCACTGGCGCGATTGTCGCACTGGACGATGACGGGGAGGGGAAACCGTCGAGAAAATCATTGAAATGAAACAGAAGGAGGATGGGGTTTTGCAAGGATTTCATGATTGGATCAATTGGTTGAATGGTTATCTGTGGGGACCTCCCATGTTGGTGCTGTTGTTTGGCACTCATTTGTTTCTGACGATTCGTTTGAAATTCATTCAGAAGCATACCTGGACCGCAATTAAGCTGTCGGTAAGCAAAGACACGTCCGGCGAAGGCGATGTCAGCCAGTTCGGCGCCCTGACTACGGCGCTGGCGGCGACCATTGGCACCGGCAATATCGTGGGCGTGGCTACGGCTGTCGGACTCGGCGGACCGGGAGCGGTCCTGTGGTGCTGGTTGACCGGCGTTTTCGGCATGGCTACGAAATACGCGGAAGCGCTGCTGTCGGTGAAGTACCGGGTGAAAACCTCGGACGGAACGATGCTGGGCGGGCCGATGTATGCGCTGGAAAACGGGATGAATTCGAAATGGTTGGCTGTTTTATTTTGCATTTTCACCTCCATTGCCGCGTTCGGGATCGGCAATACCGTTCAGGCCAACTCGATCGCCGTTATGGTCAAGGAAACCATGGGGGTTTCACCACATGTTTCAGGAGGCGTGATGGCCGTGTTAACGGCGGTCGTCATTCTCGGCGGCGTGAAATCGATTGCCCGCGTTTGCGAAATGTTGGTCCCCTTTATGGCGATTTTTTATGTCATTGGTTGCGCCATTATTTTAGTGATCAATTCCAGCCTGCTAATGCCGGCTGTGTCGCTGATCTTTTCCGCGGCGTTCACGCCGCAGGCCGCCGGCGGCGGATTTGTCGGAGCTTCGGTGATCATGGCCATGCGCTATGGAGTAGCGCGGGGGCTGTTTTCCAATGAGTCCGGACTGGGTTCGGCGCCGATCGTGGCGGCCGCGGCGCAGACGAAGAATCCGGTGCGGCAGGCGCTGGTCTCGATGACGGGAACCTTCTGGGATACCGTGGTTGTCTGCGCCATGACCGGCTTGGTTCTGGTGACGGCGGTGTTGCAGAATCCGGTCGGCTTGAACAAACTGTCCGGCGCCGCGCTGACGAAAGCCGCGTTTGCGCAGATTCCGGTGGTGGGTCCGGTTGTTCTGACGGTGGGGTTGCTGACCTTCGTGTTTTCGACGATTCTGGGCTGGTCGTATTATGGTGAACGCGCCACGGAGTATCTGCTGGGCAAAAAATCGATCCTGCCGTATCGGATTGCCTGGGTTGTCGCCGTGTACGCCGGCTCGGTCACTTCGCTGGCGTTGGTCTGGGACTTGGCGGACGCGATGAACGCGCTGATGGCGATTCCCAACCTGGTGGCGCTGCTGTCGCTGAGCGGCGTGCTGGTGGCCGATACGCAAAAATATCTGTGGGATGAAGGCGGCCTGGAAGCGGCGAGCGACGAACCGGCGAAGGAACTCGCCTGACATTGCGATTGCCGACTTCCAAGCGTGACAACAAAAAACGAGGGCGGATGGTTACTCAAAAACCATCCGCCCTCGTTTTTGGAGAATTATGATGTGTTATCGCGGTTATAGATATTCCGCCAGATCCTTCACATAGGCGCGGATGTTGTCCACCGATTTGGCGAACAGGGTGTTTTCGGCGGCCGAGATCGGCAGATCGACCACCTGTTTCGCGCCGGCGCGGCTGACGATCGTCGGCAAACTGACGCAGACACCCAAGTCTTCCTGATACGTGCACACCGGCAGAACTGCCTGGCTGTCGCGGACGAGCGCTTCCAGCACGGCGCAGGCCGAAACGGCGGGAGCGAATACAGTCCCGCCCTTGAGGGCGATGACTTGTCCGGAGGCGGCGATGACTTCCTTGACGGCCAGGTCCAGGGTTTCCGGCCGGAAGCCGGGCCATTTTTCCAGGGGAATTCCCCGTACGTTGATTCCGGTAGTGACCGGGACCATGGTTTCGCCGTGTTCGCCGATCACATACGCGTCGATGTCCCTGGCGTCGGCGCCAAAGTCGCGGGCCAGGCAAGCGCGATAGCGGCTGGTGTCCAGAACCGTGCCCATGCCGATGACCCGTTCCCGGGGCAGGCCGGACACTTTATAGGCCAGGTGCGTCATCACATCGAGGGGATTGGTAATCATGAACAGAATGCAGTTGGGGCTGTACTGGACCGCTTTTCGGGCGATATCGCCGATCAGCGCGGCGTTCCGCGAGAGCAGCAGGACCCGGGGCTCGTCCGCTTTGCGGGGGATGCCGGCGGTGATCACCACGATGTCCGAACCGGCGGTGTCGGCCATTTCGCCCTGGCGAACATTCGCCTGTGGGGCGAACGAGCGGCATTGCAAAATGTCCAGTGCTTCTCCCCGAGCTTTGTCGCAACTGGCGTCCACCATCACGATGTCATCGGTCAGGCCTTTCAAAAGGGCCGTATAGGCAACGGCGGAACCGACCTTGCCGCAGCCGACTACAGAAATTTTCATAAATCCTCATCTCCTTATCAAATGGCTAAATTTTCCTGTGAATCCGTAGTGCTTGCCGTTACGGGATACCACTTTAATTATTCTTGGGAAAACCCAAAAATCCTTTCTTGATGAACTTTTTTCAGAATGTCCATGAAACGGTTTTCAAAAAAGGAAAAACCATAAATTTCAAGAATAATATAGAAAATAGGTTTCTGTTTGCCGCAAACAGACTAAACCGTCAATCCTATTCCAGCCGATCAGATCGGGCATGCGGAGGCGGACCATGAAGAAGCCGATACCGGCACGGATGGTTTTCTGGATTCTCAGCGGGACATTGTTGGCGTTTATCCTGTTCAACATGGTGAGTTATTACCTGTTGGAACGGGTCTATTCGGACCGCCTCGCT
>CAZRQI010000112.1:0-6228 GCA_964602025.1 uncultured Veillonellaceae bacterium | reverse complement strand
ATATAATCGGCAAGTCCCAAAAAAGTATAGGGTTCGGTGTTGCCGAACATATCCTGTTTCGCTTCCCGGACGAACAACAGAATCCGGCTTCCCGCCTGCCGATGATGAATGTAGCGCTGCCCGGTTGACGATTCGGCCGACGTGGTGCTCTGACTCTGCCAGTGGAACAGCCGCTCGTTGATCGAATAATCATTGTACATTGTCGTCGGCGAGTAATCTTTGTCGGATTTATTCAGCGTCACAAAAAACACGTCGGTTTTCTTTTCCGGAAAATATTTCACGCCCAGCCCCTGCAAAGCTTCGTAATTATAATACTCCATGGCCGTGGCAATCTGGCGCAGTGAATAGTCGCCATGCAGCTCCAGCGGGCACTCGAATCCCAAATCCACCGCATCCCCGGTCAGCTCGATCTTGTCGAAGTTTACCCGCAGCAACTCAAGCACCTCCGACAGCAGCACGGGGGACTCCGCCAAATCCGACAGGTTTCGTCGCACCGCATCACCGTCCAGGTGTTCGGCCGACTCGTTCCAGACCGCCACGTAGAACATCTGCAGCAACAGCCGTTGCGATGCGGTCAGTCGCATCAAATCCAGACTGCCGATTCGAGGCAGAACCTCCAGGAGAAACTCGATCCAGCGCGGCGAACGAATGGCGCAAAGGCGGGGAAAAGCCCTCGTCAACACCGCTTCGACCGGCTCCGTGAACGGGCCGTGGACTCCGGCCTGCAGGCACAGCCGTGAAAAAGTGCCGCGTTTGTATAACCCCCGGGGATCCAGATGGTAGTGGTCCAAAAAATTGGCCAAAGTCAACGGCTGGCCGCTGTCCTCTTCGAAGCTCTTCAGGCGGGATACCAATCCGGACTGCGTCCCGAATCCGCTTCGGATGTTGTTCAGCACGTACTCGCGGGCCTGGCGTTCCAGCTGGATGAAGCACCCCTTGGGCACGGACATGAACCCGTCCCGAAGCTCCCGCGGCACACCGCGGTTCGTATTGCTGAGCAGGGCGGCGAACTTCTCTTCGAAGTTATATTTTTTGTGAGCCTGACCGATGAAGTCCAGGACAGTCAGACAGTCCTTGTTTTCCGCCAGACGCAGGCCCCGGCCCAGTTGCTGCAGAAATACGGTCAGACTTTCGGTCGGCCGCAGAAACAAAACCGTGTTGATCTCCGGAATGTCCACTCCTTCGTTGTAGAGGTCGACCACAAAGATGAACCGGACATTGCCCCGCACCAGACGGGATTTTGCCGAACTCCGGTCTTCCTCGGGCGACGTTCCCGCCAGAAACAGCGACGGAATGTTATGCGCATTGAAATACTCCGCCATAAACCGGGCATGCTCGACCGAAACGCAAAATCCGAGGCCCTTCACCGTCTCGATGTCGGTGACATATTTCAGGATGGACCGGATAATCAGATCGGCCCGGCGCTCGGCCGATGCCCGCACGAGAGTATACAGGTTGGAGAGCGCCGTTTTGTCATATCCGCCCCGTACCCAGCGCAACTCGCGCAGATCAACCGTATCGGTCACCCCAAAATACTGGAACGGTGACAGGAGTTTACGGTCGATCGCCTCCGGCAGGCGGATTTCCGCCGCAATCCGCTGATCAAAATACTCCAGGATACTGCGTCCATCCATCCGTTCCGGCGTGGCCGTCAGGCCCAACAAAATCTTTGGTCGGTAATGAGTCAACAGATTCTGATAGGTCGGCGCCGCGGCATGATGAAATTCATCCACGACAATATAATCGTAATACCCGGCTGAAGTTTTGGTCTGAAACTCCTGCGAGTGAAAAGTCTGCACCGACAGGAACAGGTGCGAGATCTCTTCGGGTCGATAGCCGCCGACCAACAACTGTCCGAAATTCTCGTCCCGGAGCACGCCCCGGAAGCAAGCCAGGCTTTGCTCCAAAATCTCCTGGCGATGGGCTACGAACAACAGTCGGTTGGACTGGCCGGGCCGCTCCTTGCAAAACCGTTTAAAGTCAAAAGCCGAAATCACTGTTTTTCCGGTACCGGTGGCGGCAACAACCAGGTTTTTGTAATGGCCGCGCACCTGCCGCTCCGCCGCCAGCTTGTCGAGAATCTCCTGTTGATAGGGATACGGTTGGACATCAAACAAATACGGCCCGGCTTGTCCTTCCCCCGCCCGGCGCTCCGCCCGCAGCGCCCGGGCCAGCCGAACCTCCTGCTCGGCGTGATAGGGTTCAAATTCGCCGGAGTTCCAGTAGACCTCAAAGGTTTTGGCAATCTTGCCGACGGTGTCGGGCAGGTCTTTGGCCGTCACTTTGACATTCCATTCCAGCCCGCTGGAGATGGCGGCGTTGGAAAGGTTGGACGAGCCGACATAGGCTGTCGTAAAACCGGTTTCCCGATAGAAAACATAAGTTTTCGCATGCAAGCGCGTCCGCCGGGTATCATAGGAAATCTTAATTTCGGTGTTGGGCAACGCTTGCAGCTCGGCAACGGCTTTCACATCCGTCGCACCCATATAGGAAGTCGTGATGATCCGCAACTGCCCGCCTTGCTGCGTAAACCAGCGTAATTCGTCCATGATCATCCGCAACCCGCTCCACTTGATGAACGATACCAACAAATCGATCCGGTCACAGGATGCAATCTCTTTCTTCAGTTCTGAAACCAGGCTGGGCTCGCGAACCGCGCCGGTAAACAGGGAACTGACCGCCAGCGAGGTCTCCGGCCGAATTACGGCCGCCGGTCCGGTCAACGCCCGGGCATCATCCTGCCGGTCCAGCAAGGCCAATAGTTGTTTCGCCCGCTGATCGACCAGATATTCGTCGATGTGCTCGTCCCGGATTTCCTGTCGGATCAAATTGAGCAGCTTGTTCACCAGCGCCACCTGTCCCTGCACCGATCCGCCCCGGTCCTTCACGATTTCCAGGCACGGCTCCACTACTTCCGCCAGGTATTGGGCCAGCACCTTGGCCGCTTCCTGCGCGTCAATCGCCGCCGTATGGGGTCGACGGTCCGTATTCGCCAGTTCCGTGGCCACCCACTGGTTGACAACCTGTTCGTACAGTCCCGATTTCAGTGCTTTGTGCATGGCGATCGCCTCAGTTCTTTCTTGCTTTCAAGACTCTCTCGACACCTCAGATTTCTGCCAGCAGCTCCCGGGCCAAGCCGGCCAAGCGTAACGACTCAGGATTCCGCAGGTATTTTATGTTCAGATCGTTGATCCGCACGCGGTCCAGGCCATCGGCATCTTTGAGAACGCCGAACAATCGCCAGGTGCGATCACGCGCAGCGGCGTCCACCTTCGCCAGCTCCGCCTTCGCCTGACGGTCGTCGATACAGTGATAAGTGACCATGAACTCCATGGTCACAAAGTCCGTCGGGTCCGCCGGCGCCAGATTCAGCGCCGCCATTTTTTCCACGCTGCGTTTCCCGTGCACATAGCACAAGCCGTCGTTTTCCCGGCCGATATCGTGGTACAGGGCGGCTGAAATCAACAGCTCTCGGTCCGGCGCCGGCAAAGCGCACAGTTCGCAGATCATCAGCGTGTGAAACAACACCCGCCAGGCATGCTTCACCCCATGGATGCTCCGCGGCCGCTCGAAATACGAATCGAATCCCGCGATCTGCGAATACTGCTCATACGAGTGGACCACCGGCGACCATTCCGGCCCGTCCATGACTTCCCGCAACGTCAACGGGGAGTCGCTTCCCGCCCATTCCGGCTTCATCCTGTTTCCCATACCATCCTCCCGGCAATAAAAAAATATCGGCTGCTTCCCGCAGGGAAACTGCAGCCGATGCTGACTGGACACGATTTCCGGACAACGCTCTCGGCCGCAACAATTCCCTTGCTTTCAGCGTGGTTCAGGGCATCCGCTCGGCCACTACGGCGTTCATCTTCTCCAGCGTGTGCCGCAATGCTTTCAGCGCCACCGATTTGTTGCCGATCCCGCCGACCGCGCTGCTGTCCTTGGCGATCTCGGTGAACTTGCCGTTATAGATATAAACATTCTGTTTGACATCGATAATCTTGATCGGCATGATGGCCGTCATCTCAATGCCGTAGGTGAAGGCGGTGACCTTTTCCTTGCGGAGGAAAGGCTGCAACTCGGCGTAAAGAATATAATCCAGGTCTTCTCCCTTTACGACGGCCATGATATCGCCCCGTTCGGCGGCGGCGACATCGACGATGCCGGCCTTGTTCAAAAGCTCGATATATTTCCCGCCCGGGTTCATTTCATATTTGGCGGCGAAAAGCTGGTCAAAATTGTGCCCGATTACACTGTTCAGCTCACCATCATAGGTTGTTTTGGCATTGTTGACAAACATGATCGCGATTTTTTTCCTGGCGCCGACCTGAGCGGGAGCAGCACTGGTCGCTGCAAAAGCAACGCCCAGGAGGCTCACCCAGCAGAATACGATCAACAGTGTGCAGAGAAATCTTTTCTTCATCGTTTGTGAGCACGTCCTTTCCATCGTTCGTCCGAGCGCGCAACGCGACCATTTCCCGGCGCTCGCGCCTCATCTGTATATTAGTAAGACATTCCCCGCAGGTCGGCGCATTTCCTCCCCGAACGGTTATTTTTTCTGCCGCGCCGGTGAAAAATTATCACGGCCGCTGCATCGCATGGTAAAATAAGGGCGTCAACTTGCCGACAAGGAGTGAAGCCAATGGTTCAAGGCCCCCTGCTTCTCGTCATCCTGCTCATTGCCATTCTCGTGATCGTTTTGCTCATTTCCCGCCTCAAGCTCCATGCTTTTCTGGCCCTGCTCGCTGCTTCCTATTTTGTTGGCCTCGCGGCGGGAATGAATCCGGTCGAAGTCACGGCAAGCGTCATGAAAGGCTTTGGCGGCACGGCTGAAAAAATCGGCCTCGTCATCATCGCCGGCTCCATCATCGGCGTCATGCTGGAACGAACGGGCGCGGCCCTGACGATGGCGGAAACCATTCTGCGAATGATCGGCCCGCAGCGCCCAGCGCTGGCCATGAACCTCATCGGTTATATCACTTCGATCCCGGTGTTCTGCGATTCCGCTTTTGTCATTCTCTCATCGTTGAATCGTTCGCTGGCCAAAAAATCGAATGTGTCGCTGGCCGCTCTTGCCACCGCTTTGTCGACCGGTCTCTACGCCACGCACACGCTGGTCCCACCGACCCCCGGACCGATTGCCGCCGCCAACACGCTCCAGGCGGATCTGGGCAGCGTCATCGCCATTGGCATGATCGTCGCCATCCCGGTGGCGATGGCCGGTTACTTCTGGGCGGTCAGATTCGCCAGCCGGTTCGAGATCGAAATGGCGCAGGGACTGACCTATGAGGAACTGCTCGCCCAATATCCCCGACTGCCGGGTGTGGCCGCCTCGTTCGCACCATTGGTCCTGCCCATTGTCCTCATCGGCCTGAAATCGGTCGCCAATTTTCCGGGCTTCCCCTTCGGTAAAGGTGGATTGAAACTTGCCCTTGATTTTGTCGGCGAGCCGCTGGTTTCGTTGTTGCTGGGCGTCGTTCTCTGCCTGTTCCTGGCGCCGAAACTGAATGAAGAAGTGCTGTCCGGCTGGATCGGCGAAAGTCTGCGGGATGCGGCGCCGATCATCATGATCACGGCGGCCGGCGGCTCCCTCGGCGCGCTGCTCGCCGCCACCAAAATCGGCGATTATCTGGGCGCCAGTCTGGCCCAGTTCAATCTCGGCATCTTCCTGCCGTTTCTCATCGCCGCCGCGTTGAAAACCGCTCAAGGCTCTTCGACGGTGGCATTGATCACCACTTCCACTATCGTGTTGCCGCTGCTCCCGTCGCTGGGTCTGACCGGGCCGATGGGGGCAGTGCTGGCGACGATGTCCGTCGGCTGCGGTTCAATGATCGTTTCGCATGCCAACGACTCTTATTTCTGGGTCGTGTCGCAGTTTTCCGGCATGAAGGTGGATACCGCCTATCAGTGCCAAACGCTGGGCACGCTGCTGCAGGGCATCGTCGGCATCATCACAGTATTCGCGCTGAAACTGCTGCTGCTATGAGAAAAGTTGCCGGAGCATCACTGCCCCGGCAACTTTTTTTATCGGCTGGTTTTTTCGTTGCGATTATTTCTTGCTGTCAATGTAGCCGATGGCGTTCAGCACCGCCGTCAGTCCTTCGCCGACCGCCCGGGCAATCTGCCACGGTTTGCCGGTGCAGTCGCCGGCCGCGTACACGCCGGGCACGTTTGTCGCCTGGTCGCGGTTCACCTTCACAAACGGTCCGTCCATCTCCAGTTCCGGCA
>CAZRQI010000111.1:0-6339 GCA_964602025.1 uncultured Veillonellaceae bacterium | reverse complement strand
GGCGGTAAGTCGATGCATGTTGAAGCATTCTTGTTGTTGTGTTACAATTGCACTACAACAAGGGGGTGATATTATGGCGAAAACAACTACCGTTCAAGCACGAATTGATCCAGTGTTAAAGCAGGATGCGGAAAAAGTTCTTGCTAATATTGGACTGAATAGCACGGCTGCGATTACGATGTTTTATTCTCTGATCAAACTGCACCAAGGGTTGCCTTTTGATGCCAAGATACCTAATGCGGAAACTAAAGCAGCCATTAAAGAAGCACGATCGGGAAAGTCACTCAAACGCTATGATTCAGCCGCTGCAATGTTTGAGGATTTGGATGGATGAAGTATCATCCGGTTACTACTTCAAAGTTTGCCAAGGACTATGATCGGGCAAAAAAACGTGGTAAAGATATCGAGAAGCTGAAAGGCGTTATCGGGATGCTTCTGGACGGGACAAAGCTGACGCCAAAGTATAAAGATCATCTATTGACCGGTGATTGCGCAGGGTGCAGGGAATGTCATATCGAGCCGGATTGGTTGCTTATATACGAGATTCAAGATGATGACATGATATTTTTGCGAACTGGGACTCACGCTGATTTGTTTGGGTAAATGGATAGTGGCAAAATAATGGCAATGCCGTGTGTGGGGCGGTGACCCCGTCCTGGGTGGGTTCGATTCCTACACGCTCCCGCCAAAGAAAATAGAGGGCCGAGACGGTGTTGCCGTTCTCGGCCTTTTTACATTTCAGTCATATTGACAAAATGGTACTATAAGTAGTACCATTTAACCAACGACATTGGCGTACTTCTCATGCTGATGTTTTGACATAAGCCTATAAGGAAGGAGGATCTCTCATGCGATGAGTCAACTGATGAAGTTATGGACGCGGGTAAAAAACAATCCTAAGACCGTTTCATTCGAAGAAGCGGACAAACTCCTTGCTAAGGCCGGATTCGTACGCCGGCAACCGAACAGTGGATCGAGTCATTATATCTACAAGAAAGACGACAGAATGGTGTCGGTGCCCAAAAAACAGCCGTACATTAACGAAGAGTATATTAAGAAAATGATTGAGGCAATCGGGGACTTATTTGAACGTTAACAGGGCCCTGATGCACTCGTGAAAACAAGTAAAAGCGTCGAGGGATTGAGCGCTTAAACGCCCAATCTCTCGACAAGCAAGATAATGGTGATTTTTGTATAATTTTTGCGTTGAAAATTAAAATGATAATTATGGAGGAAAACACAATGGAAAAGAGGAGGGACTTTGATTATTATCTCTCGTTACCTTACAAGATTGAGATTCGTCCGTCGAGTGAAGGAGGTTTCGGTGTATCGATTCCTGACTTGCCCGGATGCATTTCTCAAGGAGAAACTGTCGAAGAAGCAATGGCAATGATTGCCGATGCAAAAGCGGCATGGATTGAAATTGCCTTGGAGGATGGCATAGATATTCCCGAGCCCACACCGGCGGAGGATGCGTTTAGCGGAAAATTTAATTTGCGGATTCCACGTTCTCTTCATCGCGATCTGGCAAGAAAAGCTGATGAAGAAAAAGTAAGCTTGAACACCTTGGCCATTTACCTGTTATCGACGTGCATGGGGAAAAAGCTTTCAACCAAATAACGGTGCCGCCAAAAAAAATAAATGCTAGTAGAAGACCCAAGCAGTATATATTGCTTGGGTCTTCTTATCCGGGTCGCTTGGCATGGGCAGTCGCTAGACGGTGAAAGTCGGGTAGATTATGCAGTTTTCATATTATGTGAGCAAAACTAATGAACTATGCGTTCTCGTTGTTTCCAACTCTCGGTCAGTGTATAATGGAAATGTTTGGGACAGAGTTATTTCCGGAAGGGAGCGATAATTCGTGTTCGACAAAAAACAGATGACCGAAGAAGATATCAAGCTTCAGTTCATTACTCCGGCAATCACCATGAAATGGAGCCTTGATTGAATTACGATGGAAACAAAAATCACGGACGGAAAAATTAACCTCAAAGGTAATTTTGTGTTCCGTGAAAAGCCGAAAAAGGCTGATTACGTACTTTACATCAATGCGAACAATCCAATTGCAATCGTCGAAGCCAAAGACAACAAACACACCGTTTCTTTTGGTTTACAGCAAGCGATGACTTATGCGCAGATGCTGGATGTGCCTTTTCCTCCCCTTGCCGAGCAAAAGCGCATTGTTGCCAAACTGGAAGAAATCCTGCCTTTGTGCGAGAAGCTGAAAAAGTGAAGTGAGCGCTGGACGGAAAACGATGCAAAAGGGAGGAATCAGCCAATGAAAATCGACCATGTGGCTATATATGTTAAAGATTTGGAAGCTGTAAAAGAATTTTACATAACACTTCGGTGCAACAGCAAAGTCTAAATATCACAACCCCAAAACGGGGCTGGAAACATATTTTTTAGCCTTTGACGGGGAAGAACGATTGGAAATCATGGCCAGGCCAGAATTGCCGGAAAATCAAAAAAATGCGCTACAGTACGGTTACAGTCATGTATCCTTCCGTGTCGGCAGCAAACAAAAAGTGGATGAGTTGACACATCGGCTCAAAAGCGATGGTTATATCGTGGTCAGCGGCCCCCGGACAACGGGTGACGGCTATTACGAAAGTTGCGTTCTGGATTCGGAAAACAATCAAATCGAAATCGTAGAATAATGGAAATGATGGTTTTCCCCCCACGCTCCCGCCATAAGAAAATCGAGGCTCCTCGGTATTGCGACCGAGGAGCCTTTTTGCGATTGGTTAATTACACACATCGAATTAATATAGGGAAAATAGTTTGTTTTTTACCTACGTTTTCTTGATATAGGTACCGTTTGCCTATATACTATAACTACGAAGGAGGCGAGTTAACTTGTACTGCAGTATTGCATTACTGCCGCCGGAAGCGGATTTAGAAACAAAGCAGGTTCTAAAACGCTTGGCTGGCGCACATCGTGCACTGGCGGAATTAAAAGGTTTTGCCGATACCATGCCCAATAAAAATATTCTTATTAACGCCGTGACCATCAATGAGGCAAAGGATAGTTCGGAAATAGAAAATATCATTACCACTCATGATGAACTGTTCAAAGCCATGTCGCAACCGAACTATCAGAATTCCGCCGCCAAAGAGGTTGTGAATTATCGGACAGCGTTGTGGAAGGGCTATGAAGCGATAAAAAATACGCAGATTCTTACCATAAACATGATGGTTGAGATACAGATGAATATAGAAAAAAACCGTGCGGGAATCCGTAAATTACCGGGAACCGTGCTAAAAAACGAAGCGACAGGCGAAGTTGTATATACGCCGCCAATCGGAGAACAAGAAATTATGGCGCTGTTGAGCAATCTAGAGAGCTATATGAACAATGATCATGACGAGATAGATCCGCTGATTAAGCTGGCGGTTATTCATCATCAGTTTGAATCTATTCACCCGTTTTATGACGGCAATGGTAGAACTGGCAGGATCATCAATGTACTCTACCTTGTCCTAAAAGAGTTGTTGGATAGTCCGATTCTTTACCTTAGTCAGTATATCATCCAAAATAAAACGTCATATTATCGGTTGTTGCAGGAGGTGCGGACCAAAGGCTTATGGGAAGAGTGGATTCTCTTTATGTTGGACGGGATAGAGTCGACCGCAGTTGAAACGCTGAAGTTGATCAAAAAAATTAATTCGTTAGTTGAGCAAACGGCAGAAGATATTCTAACCGCGTTGCCCAAAATTTACTCGCGTGAACTTGTGGATTTGCTGTTTTTTGAGTTTTACACGAAAACCATATATATCGAAAAAGGGCTGCGTATTTCCAGAAAAACTGCCGTAACCTATCTGTCTGCGCTAGAAGAAAGTGGCTTTCTGACGTCGGAACGGATTGGCCGTGAACGAATTTACCTTAACAAAAGATTGTTTGAGGTTGTCAGGCAGGCCGGAAAATAAACTGCCATTAAAAACTAAAAACAGTCCACGCTTGAATAAATTTATCAAGTTCAGGTATGATATTTATGAAGCTCAGGTATAATATCCGGAGCTATCTTTTTCGGAGACAGTCGAGCGGGTAAAGGAGGTCAAACCTTTTCGCATAATTCTCATTTCATGAATTAGTATCGACCGCCCTTATTTGCCCGTAAATTTGATGGTATTATCAATGAGTTGTTTGTGCTTTTAACGAAATTTTTAAGAGGTGAGTAAATGAGTCAGGAAATAGACAAAATAATTTATTCCATGATCCGTGTATCTAAAAAACACGGGCAGAAAGAAGTCCTCAAGGACATTTCGCTCTCTTACTTTTACGGAGCAAAAATCGGTGTCCTGGGTCTGAACGGATCCGGCAAAAGTTCGCTCCTCAAAATACTGGCCGGAGAAGATCAGAGTTTTGACGGCAAGACCGTTATCGCCCCCGGTTACACCATCGGTTACCTCCCGCAGGAGCCGTTGGTGGATGAAACCCGCACCGTGCGCGAGGTGGTGGAAGAAGGCTTGGCAGAACTGGTTCAGATTCGTGATGAGTACGAAGCCATCAACGCCAAATTTTGCGAGCCCATGGAACCGGACGAAATGGACGCGCTTATCACCCGCCAGGGTGAAGTGCAGGAACTGATGGACAGTAAGGGTGTCTGGGATCTGGACTCCAGGCTTGAAATGGCCATGGACGCCTTGCGCTGCCCTTCGTCCGACATATCGGTTTCGGTGATTTCGGGCGGTGAACGCCGCCGTGTGGCCTTGTGCCGCCTGCTGCTGAAAAACCCGGACATCCTGCTTCTGGACGAACCAACCAACCACCTGGACGCTGAATCGGTAGCCTGGTTGGAACATTTTTTAAACACTTTCCCCGGTACTGTAATTGCCGTAACCCACGACCGTTACTTCCTCGACAACGTGGCCGGCTGGATTCTTGAACTTGATCGCGGTCGCGGCATTCCCTGGCAGGGCAACTACTCTTCCTGGCTGGAACAAAAGCAACAACGTCTGGCCAACGAAGAAAAAAGCGAAGCCGAACGTCAGAAGACACTGGCCCGCGAACTTGAGTGGATCCGCATGGCTCCCAAAGGACGCCAAGCCAAGAGCAAAGCCAGGATCAACGCTTATGAAGCCATGCTTTCACATGAGTCTGAGCGCCTGGGTAAGGATTTGGAGATATACATTCCACCGGGACCGCGCTTGGGCAAGATTGTCATTGAAGCCGAAAATGTCAGCAAAGCCATGGGTGACAAGGTGCTCGTGGAAAACATGAGCTTCATGATTCCGGCTGGAGCGATCGTCGGGATCATCGGCCCAAACGGAGCCGGGAAAACCACTCTCTTCAAGATGATCACCGGACAGGAAAAGCCCGACAGTGGTACCCTGAAAGTCGGCGAAACCGTTAGGTTGGCTTATGTGGACCAGAACCGCGACTCCCTTGAGCCCGAAAAAACCGTCTACGAAGTTATCAGCGACGGCTACGACACGATCAAGCTGGGCAACCGCGAGATTAACGCTCGGGCTTACTGCGCGCGCTTCAACATCATGGGACAGGACCAGCAAAAGAAAGTGGACGTGCTATCCGGCGGTGAGCGCAACCGCGTTCATCTGGCCAAGATGCTGAAAGCCGGGGCCAACGTAATCCTCCTTGACGAACCCACCAACGACCTGGACGTGAACACCATGCGCGCCCTGGAAGACGCACTGGAGAACTTTGCCGGTTGCGTGTTGGTCATCAGCCACGACCGCTGGTTCCTTGATCGCATCGCAAGTCACATCATGGCTTTTGAGGGTGATTCCGTCGTGACCTTCTTTGAGGGCAACTATTCGGACTACGAAGCCGACCGCAAAAAACGCCTTGGCAAAGAAGCCGATCAGCCGCATCGACTGAAGTTCAGAAAACTCACCCGCTAGGAAGCTAATGAAGAAAAAGTAAGCTTGAACACCTTGGCCGTTTACCTGTTATCGACGTGCATGGGGATAAACTCTCAACCAAATAACGGTGACGCCAAAAAAACACTAGTACAAGACTCAAGCGGTATATATTGCTTGGGTCTTTTTGTTTGGTCAATCCCACCATAGAACAATTAGGGCTCTTCGGATTTTCGTCCGAGGAGCCTTTTGCATTGGCGAATGAGTTTTGAATGAAGTTTCAGAGCGATTTCCGAAGCCATAGCATATTATGTTAAGCGCAAGACTTTTCGAGAATCGCAAAAAGTTCTTTTTTGCGTTCGACAATGATAAATCCATTCTGTAAGGCGATGTTCAACTCGGCGTCAAATTCTTCGCTGGTCACATGTCTCGCTGGTTCAGCGATCAATAGGCGTCCGCCGGGTTTCAAACATTGTGAGACTTCCCGCCAAAATGAATTCAGATCAGGTAATTCAT
>CAZRQI010000110.1:0-6342 GCA_964602025.1 uncultured Veillonellaceae bacterium | reverse complement strand
AATATAGAAAGTTAAAATTTTCACAAACAGGTGGGAGGTCTTGTCGTGAACGCAACGGTCGATTTCAAGGACATGGACGAAATACTCGCTAAGTACCGGTATTCGCCCGGCAGCATCATTGCCATCTTGCAGGACATTCAGGCGAAATATCGGTATATTCCCAAAGAGGTGTTTCCCTTCCTCTCGGAAAAACTTCACATCAGTACCGCGAAAATCTATAGCGTGGCTACCTTTTATGAAAATTTCTCGTTGCATCCGAAAGGAAAATACGTGATCAGGGTTTGTGACGGGACTGCCTGCCATGTACGCAAGTCAATCCCGATGCTGGAACGGTTGCGCAAGGAACTCAGCCTGTCTGAAACCAAAGTGACCACCGATGATTTAATGTTTACGGTGGAAACGGTATCGTGCTTGGGCGCCTGCGGGTTGGCGCCGGTGCTGACGGTGAACGACAAGGTGTACCCATCCATGACTCCGGACAAAGCCAGTGAACTTTTGGCGAAACTCAGGGAGGAAGCTTGAGATGCTACTACACAGAGAAGATTTGCAGAATGCCCGGGAACACTATAAGAAGGCATGGACCGCACAGAAAAAGAAGATTTTGGTTTGCGCCGGGACGGGTTGTGTTGCGGGAGGCTCTCTAGGGATATACGCCGAGTTGGTTCGGCTGATTGAATCGAAGGGAATTCCGTGCGCGGTAAGTTTGGAGAAAGAACCGCATGACGATTCGGTCGGCGTCAAAAAGAGCGGTTGCCACGGTTTTTGCGAAATGGGTCCGTTGGTTCGAATCGAACCGCACGGTTGGCTATATATCAAGGTGAAACTGGAAGATTGCGCTGAAATCATTGAACAGTCCATTGTGGGCGATAAAGTCGTGGAACGGCTTACCTACAAGAAAGACGGTCAGCAGTACCCGACCCAGGAGGAAATTCCCTTTTACAAGAAACAAACCCGGCTGGTGCTGGAGCATTGCGGACACATCGATGCGACTTCGTTGCAGGAATATCTGGCGATCGGCGGCTACAAGGCATTTGAAAAGGCTTTGTTCGACATGAGCCCGGATGAAATCGTCAAAACCATTGACGAGTCGAATCTGCGGGGACGTGGCGGCGGCGGCTATCCGGCCGGTCGCAAATGGTCCCAGGTCAAACGGCAGAAATCGGACGTGAAATTCGTGGTTTGCAACGGCGACGAAGGGGATCCGGGGGCATTCATGGACCGGAGCGTCATGGAAGGTGATCCGCACCGGATGTTGGAAGGGATGATGATCGCCGGGATCGCTTGCGGTGCAACTTATGGCTATATTTATGTCCGTGCCGAGTATCCGTTGGCCATCAGTCGCTTGGAGGAGGCAATCGCCCAAAATCGTGCTTTCGGACTGTTGGGCGAGAACATTCTCGGGTCGGGACGGGCGTTTGATATTCACATCAGCAAAGGCGCCGGCGCTTTCGTCTGCGGCGAGGGCAGCGCGCTGACCACCTCCATTGAAGGAAAGCGCGGCATGCCGCGGGTGAAACCGCCGCGGACGGTTGAACAGGGTCTTTATGGGAAACCTACGGTGTTGAACAATGTTGAGACTTTTGCCAATGTGCCGTTGATTATCAATCGGGGGTCGGCCTGGTATAAATCGATCGGACCGGAAAAAAGCCCGGGAACCAAGGCCTTTGCTTTGACAGGCAACATTGAAAACACCGGCTTGATCGAAGTGCCGATGGGGACGACGCTGCGGGAAGTAATTTTCGACATCGGCGGCGGGATCCGAGGCGGCGCCGAGTTTAAGGCCGTTCAGATCGGTGGGCCGTCCGGCGGTTGCCTGACAAAAGAGCATCTGGATCTGCCGCTGGATTTTGATTCGTTGAAAAAAGCCGGCGCCATGATCGGATCCGGCGGGTTGGTCGTCATGGACGAACATACCTGTATGGTGGAAGTGGCCCGATTCTTCATGAATTTTACCCAGAATGAGTCCTGCGGAAAATGCGTGCCTTGCCGCGAAGGAACCAAACGGATGCTGCAGATTCTGGAACGGATTGTGGCGGGCCAGGGCGAAATGGAAGATTTGGACATGCTGCTTGAACTGGCGGATACCATTTCCTCTACTGCACTCTGCGGGCTGGGGAAAACGGCGCCTTCGCCGGTGCTCAGCACCATCAAATATTTCCGGGATGAATATGTGGCGCACGTGCGGGACAAACACTGTCCGACAAAAACCTGTCAAAAATTGAAGAAGATTGTCATTGACCCGGCGCTATGCCGCGGCTGTTCCAAATGCGCCCGAGGCTGTCCGGTCGGGGCGATTTCCGGTCAGATCAAGGAACCGTTTGCGATCGATCAGGCCAAATGCATCAAATGCGGCGCCTGCATCGATACTTGCCCGTTCAAGGCGATAAGGGAGGACTGACACCGTGAACACAGAATTTATGATGATCGATAATATGCCGGTGGCTATCGAAGGAGAGAAAAATATTCTCGCCGTAATTCGCAAAGCCGGTATTGAACTGCCAACTTTCTGTTATTATTCTGAACTCTCGGTGTACGGCGCCTGCCGGATGTGCGTGGTGGAGGACAAGACCGGCGAAATTCATGCATCCTGCTCCACGCCGCCGAAGGCCGGCATGGAAATCAAGACCAATACGCCGCGGCTGCGAAAATATCGCAAGATGATTCTGGAACTGCTGTTGGCTAATCATTGCCGGGATTGCACGACCTGCGAGAAAAACGGCAAGTGCAAGCTGCAGGAACTGGCTCAGCGCTTTGGGATCAAGCAAGTCCGTTTCAACAATACCGCCGGGGAATCCGAATTGGACACCTCTTCGTTGGCGATTGTCCGCGACAAGAGCAAATGCATCCTGTGCGGCGACTGCGTCCGGATGTGCGAAGAAGTGCAAAATATCGGCGCCATCGATTTTGCCCATCGCGGCTCCAAAATGTGCATCAGCGCCGCTTTTGACGAACCGATCGCCAATACGAAATGTATCGGCTGCGGTCAATGCGCGGCGGTATGTCCGACAGGGGCCATCGTGGTCAGGAATGATACCGCGAAGCTTTGGAAGGATCTCAGCGATCCCAACGCCAAGGTGGTCGTCCAGATTGCGCCGGCGGTTCGCGTTGGCGTCGGTCATGAACTGGGGCTGCCGGAAGGCGAAAATGTCATGGGGAAAATCGTGGCGGCGTTGCGTCGAATTGGGTTCGACGAAGTATTCGACACGACTACCGGCGCGGATCTGACTGTATTGGAAGAGGCGGGAGAATTCCTGGCAAAAGTCCAGAAAGGCGAAAAATTGCCGCTGTTTACGTCCTGCTGTCCGGCTTGGGTCAAATATGCGGAGTTGCACCATCCGGAGCTGATGGAGAACATTTCGACCTGTCGCTCGCCGATGCAGATGTTCGGGGCGGTACTCAAGGAACACTACGGCTATTCGCACCGGCGGGTGGTCGTCGTGGCCATCATGCCCTGCACTGCGAAGAAACAGGAAGCGGCGCGCGATGAATTCAAGGAAAACGGCGTTCCCTATGTGGATCATGTCATCTCCACGCAGGAACTGGTCCAGATGATTCGGGAAGCCGGGATCGTCTTTTCCGAGATCGAACCGGAAGCGGTCGACATGCCTTTCGGCACGACCAGCGGCGCGGGCGTGATCTTTGGCGTATCCGGCGGGGTCACGGAAGCGGTGATCCGGCGGATTTCCGACGACAAATCGGCGCCGGCGCTGCGGGCGATTCCGTTCATGGGTGTTCGCGGGCTTCAGGGCGTGAAGGAAACCAGCATCGACTATAACGGTCGGGAAGTCAAGATCGCGATCGTCAGTGGAATCAAAAATGCCGAAAACCTTATCAAGAAAATGCAACGCGGTGAAAAGAGCTATGACTTCGTGGAAGTGATGGCCTGTCCGGGCGGCTGCATCTGCGGCGCGGGACAGCCGGTCACCGACAGCGCCGGCAAGAAGCGCCGCAGCGCTGGTCTGTATGAGACCGACCGGATGAGCACTATCAAGCGATCGGAAGAAAATCCGATCACCAGGGCATTGTACGCAGGACTCCTTAAGGGCAAGGTGCATAAATTGCTTCACGTGCATTATCATGGAAAGGCGTGAGTGATATGATCATTATCCATGTCTGTATTGGCAGCGCCTGCCATATCAAAGGCTCCTATAATGTCATCAATTCTTTACAGCAGCTGACAGAGGAATATGGCCTGGCCAATGTTGTGGATACCCGGGCCGCTTTCTGCCTCGGTCATTGCACCCACGCCGTATCCGTAAAGATTGATGACGGCGAGGTACAGAGCGTATCCGGCGCGACGGTGCGGGACTTCTTCATCAACCAGGTATTGCCGGCAGCAAGCAAACTGGCGTAGTGCGGATCACGGAGGGATGAAAGTGCAAAAAATGAAAGTGGAGATTTGTCGGGGAACATCCTGCCATCTTATGGGGTCGCAGGAATTGATGGAGGTCGTGAAATCCTTGCCGGCCGACCGCCAGGAACAAATCGACCTGTCGATTGTGGATTGCCTGAAAAGTTGCCGACAGGGTCCCAACGTGCGGATCGACGGCAAGTTGTTTTCCGGGCTGACGCCGGAAGAGCTTGCGGTGATGTTGCAGGAACGGGAATGCGTGGCGGCCGACTGAGCCGCGTGACTGAATCAAAAGGGGCTGCACTGAATTTTCGAATCCAGTGCAGCCCCTGATTTATGAGGGCTTATTGCATCATTTCGGCGGTTATATGGCCAACAACAGAGCCAGGACGACAATCTCGATTTGACGCAATTCGTGTTCGTGACGTCGTTGCTCCAGCCATTGGCGATGTCGCCACTCCCACTCGAGTTCATGATCGCGGCGTCGCATTTCCTGTTCATGGCGTTGATGTTCCCACCATTGCCGCCGCCGGATTTCTTCCCGCTGCCGCTGGAGACGTTGTTCTTCCAGCCATTGACGATGCCGCCACGTCCGCTCGGGCTCCTGCGGATGACGATGGATACTTAATTGATAGTGGTGGTCGTTTTGCTGTCGCCAGTGGTTCAGATCCCGTTCCTGCTGAATGTGTCTTTCCCGCCAATGGCGTTCCTGCGCCAGGCGTTCCTGATGTAAGCGTTCGCGCCGGGCCTGTTCGCCGGCATGTCGGGAGTCTCGGCTATCCCGGTGATCCCGGGTATCCTGGTGATGGCGGCGGGGATCCTCGCGCGAAGCCGCTTCGGCCAGATAAACGTTGCCGCCGAATTGCAACAACCCGATTAAGGCGGAGCAGACGATTTTTTTCGATGTATTGCTCTTCACAGTTCATACCCCCAACAGTAGTTTTTTACTTGCGGGTTTGCCAACGACGGAAGCGCTCTTTATAATATTATCCTAACGAACAAATGACACAAAATGATGTCAAATTTGTGACGAGTTTGTGAAAAATGTAGTAATATAAGAAGCGAACGTGAAAAATTGCGGAGAGAGGGCGACAGGTGTACCAGGTTGTTCTGAAGTATAAAGAAAATATTATCGAAACGATGACGATCGGCCTGTTATTGGTGTTGTCGCTTTATCGAACGGCCGGACATGCCTTCTGGTTGGTGCTTTCCGGCCGGGGGTTGCCGAAATCCTCGGATAGTTACTGGTATATCAACTATGCATGCGGTTTGCTGGAGAATTTTTCAATCGGGCTGGGCATCGATGAAATTCTGTACCTGGGATACAATCTGCTGTTGGCGGCTTTGTTGGGAATTTTCAAAAGCACGGTGACGATCGTGCTGATCCAGGCGGTCGCAGCGAGCTTGGCGATCATCCTCGTTTACAAAATCGCCTTGCTGTTGTTCAACCGCACTACTGCCATTATCGCCGGATTTTTTTATTTGTACATCTGGGACGTAACGCTATGGTCGACCTATGTGTTGTCGGACAGTTTTTTTGTCAGCCTGATGCTGCTTTGCATTTACCTTTTGCTGCGGGCAACCGAACCCGGTTCGTTCTGGATCAAGGGAGTTTTCGCCATGACCGCGTTGTATCTGTGCTTTTTCCGGCCGACTGGCGTGCTGATCGTAGCGATGATGGCGCTTTACCTCTTTATTCAGGTGGACAAAGCCAGAATAAGAATCGTCCTGCAACGCTATAAATGGCCGTTGACCGGACTGCTCGCCGGCCTGCTCCTTATTGCGGGGATGCTGTATTCCCGCCACGTTTTTGATCCGCTGTTCCGCTCTTTACAATACAATGCAAAGCTTGTATTGTATAATGTATATGCAAAAGGGTGGGTTTACGACATTGCCACGGCTTTCGACTACTTTTATCGGCCGAATTATGCAATCGATATCGCCGATAGCCTGGTGTTAAGTTTTCTCATCCATAACTGGGAACCGATTTC
>CAZRQI010000109.1:2869-6368 GCA_964602025.1 uncultured Veillonellaceae bacterium | reverse complement strand
AGCCGAATCCCTCTTCCGGTGCCAATAACGGACGCGGGTCGGGATGCCCCGTGAATTCGATCCCAAACATATCCTGCACTTCGCGCTCACCGAACAACGCCGTATCCCACAGGCCGGCCACGCTCGGCAGACGGAGCTCCGTCGCCGGCAACATCACCCGAACCACGAGATCGCGATCCGACGTCCAGGAATTCAGGCGATAAAGCACCTCAAAAGTGTCGCCGCGGTCGACGGCCGTCACATCCAACAGCCGGTTGAATGCCAACTCCGCCTGATCGCGTAAAGCCCGCATATCCTGCAATAAAGTTCCCGGCGAGCTGGTCAGCTCGCCATTCACAATTCGTTCTTCGTTCATGGTTTGCCCCCCCGTTTTTTCGACGCCATCACTTTTTCTTTCAGCGTCAGCATGCCGTGAATCAGGGCTTCGGGCCGGGGTGGGCAACCTGGGATGTATACGTCGACCGGTAACAGCTTGTCAACGCCGGGCACAACGGAATAGGAGTCGACGAACGGCCCGCCGCCGATCGCGCAACTTCCCATGGCGATCACCCATTTGTTCTCCGGCATCTGTTCATACAAACGAACCAACGGTGGCGCCATTTTCCAAGTCAGGGTTCCGGCCACGATCAAAACGTCCGCATGTCGCGGTGACGGCCGGAAAACCTCGTAACCGAACCGGGCCAGATCGAATCGGCCCGCGCCGGTTGCCATCATTTCCAACGCGCAGCAGGCCAGACCGGAGGTCAACGGCCAGAACGAATGGGTCTGCGCCCAGCCCAGCACTTGCTCCACTGTCGTCAGAATTACGCTGTCGGTTCCCAGCAGTTGCGCCAGCGGGCTAAGGGCCGGTTTCGCCTCCTGCGGTTGTTTTTCGGCATTCACTTCCATTCCAGCGCCCCCTTCTTCCAGGCATACCAAAGCCCCAGCAACAATATCGCCATGAATACAAACATTGCGATAAAGGCTGAGGCTTCCATTGTGCGAAATACTACCGCCCAAGGATACAGAAACACCGTTTCCACATCAAACGCCACAAATGCCAAAGCATACAGAAAATAACTGGACTTGAACTGAACCCACGAACGGCCGATCGTATCCACGCCGCATTCGTAGGAAATCTCTTTTTCTTTCGATGGTTTGTGAACACTGATGACGGCGGCGATAATCAGCGGGATAAACGGAAAAATAAAGGCCACGCCCGCCAAAATTGCGATGGCGCCGAACTGTTCCAACATGAAAAAACCTCCAGTCCTCCCGATTTGGAAAAAATATAGAACCCTATATATTCCATCAACGTCAGACATATCTCGCGAGCAACATGAACGCCGACATTAGCGACAATCCCGTTGCCACGATCAGCCCCACGGTAACCCAGCTTATGCTCCCCCGTTGCCAGCGGTCCGGGATGTCCAGAAACGCCTCGGCGGAATCCGTCGGATTACAAAAAACAACCGCAAGAGTTTCCAGTTCCCGTTGCACCCGTTCCAGCTCCGATTCACGGATGGTCCAGTTTACCGGTAACAAATTGCGGCCTCTGTGCGTACAGCCGTCTATTTCATATTCAAACATTACAGAAGAAATGCGCCAGCCTTGCTCCCCGCCCACCGGCAACCAACCTGTCCGGCAAAAGACGAGGGAACCGGGTTGAACGCGCGCTTTGACCTGCGGCCACTGAATAATTTTCTTTTCCCGGCGCCGCCGGCAATGCAGTAGGGCGGCAACAATGCCCGAAAGGAAAAAGACAAGAAACAAAACCTTCAACTCGATGGCAAATCCCCTTTAGCAGTTAAGATGGACCTTCTCAAACTCGCACCGGATTCAGCTTCTTCCAATCCATCGAACCGATTCCCAATTCGGCCGCGATAGCAATGTGAGCTATCTCGGCGGCCTTGATGCCGAACAGTTCTGCGCCGTAAGCATCGAGCGCCACCGGATCCGTACTGAAAATCAGCTGCTTGTATTCACGAATGGTTCCCGGCCCCATCGGCCCATGGGTCGTGATGCCCCGCACCGCATCCATGATGATCAGATGCGGCTTTTTGAAGGCGGACAATTCGGCGATGGTCCGGTGCAGATCCGTTCGGTGAAAGAAACCACGGTCCCAGACCAGCCCCATCATATTTTTCAGTCCCATCGTCAAACCAGCGCCGTTGTGGTGCTTGAGGATGGGGAAGTTGATAAAAACATCGGCTTCCAGCACATCCTTGGAAAACTGCAACGACTGTAGAATGGAACCACCGGCGTTGACCGCAGAATAAAACTCCCCGGATAGTTTATTGGTGGCATAAATCTTTCCGCCCGCCGCGTCCACCGCCCGGCGAATTCCCGTATTCTCCAGGCACATCTGCGCATTGGTGAATGGATTATCAATGACCTTGACCGTTTTCGCGCCAGCGCCCAAACAGTGCTTCACCAACGAAGCCACCATGTCCGGATTGGTGGTCGCCGCCTGATCCGGCGTTCGCGGTACGCTGAAATTCGGCTTGATAACAACAGTCTGGCCTTGTTTGACAAATCGGCCGATTCCGCCCATTGCCTGCAAACCGCGAGTCATCAGTTCCTGCGGATCTGTTCCGTTCACAACGACCATCGGCGGTGCGGAGGAGGCTGCTGCTTTCGCGGGAACTTCAACCGGTTTGGTTGGAACAGCCCCATCTTTTTGCGCCGGCTTGGCGCTGCACCCGGATAATCCCATGAGCGTCAGTGAACCAGCTGCTGTCCATTGAATAAATTCTCGCCGCTTCATGGATTTCCTCCCCTTATCATTATGCTGATTTGTTATGTTATCATTACTTTTTTTGAACCTGCCAAAAAAATTAGGCGACCCGGTTCCCACTCCCCCCTATAGGGGGGGTGTATCATAATTTTACTGTATTGGTTGCCTCTCGTCAATGTTCCAGCCGTTTTTCCGATTCAACCCGGCCGCATGAAAACTGCAAGTATGAAAAGAAACCGGGAAGTTCCCGACAGGAATTCCCGGTTTCCGTTGCTTCGAAACAGCTGTTTACTCTTTGCGATGTCCTAATGCATGATCCAATTGGAACAGCCCGCCGACACTCTTGTCACCGATCATTTTCAACTGTGCAACAATTTCGGCCGCATTGGCCTCCTCTTCAACCTGTTCGGAAATGAACCATTGCAGGAAAATCTGCGATGCATAATCTTTTTCCTTCAGAGCTGCTTCATAGAGATTATTGATCATCGCCGTTACTTTCTTCTCATGAGTCAAAACTTCTTCAAACAGTTTCAGCATCGAACCATATTTTACAGGCGGTGCGTCAATCGCTTTGAGTTCGACTTCGCCGCCCCGTTCCACCACCTGCTCCAAAAATTTCATGCCATGGGAAGTTTCTTCCGCATATTGCACTTTCAACCAATGGGCGATTCCTTTAAAATTCTCCGACTCGCTGTAGACGGACATCGCCAGATACAACTGGGCCGAATAGAATTCCGCCTGAATTTGGTTGTTCATCAGTTCTTGCATTTTTTTACTCAACAT
>CAZRQI010000109.1:0-2769 GCA_964602025.1 uncultured Veillonellaceae bacterium | reverse complement strand
AACCGCATTGGCGCCTGTTTGCCCGTCTGTCCGGTCGACGCCATTTCCGAAGGAGATCCTGTGTATGTCATTGATCCCGAAAAATGCATCGAGTGTGGCGCTTGCGCCGCCGCCTGTCCTACGGGCGCGATTGATCCGCCGAAATAAAGTTTGCGTTCGGCTCTCAACCTGATAAAATAATAAGTATGTTAAACAGGAAAGCGAACTCCGGCGAACTCGCGCCGCGCAGTTGGCTTTTCCTTTGTAGAAATGGAGTCGTGTCATGCAACAGTATAATCCTGTAACCCCGGAAATATTAACGGAATTGAAAGCCATTGTCGGTGAAAAGTATGCGTTCAGCGATCCCGACAAACTGGAAACGTACTCCCGGGATGAAACGCCTGACAACAAATATGCCCACCTGCCGGAGGTTGTCGTGCTGCCGGGAACAACGGAAGAGGTCGCGCATGTTGTCAAGCTGGCTAACCGCGAACATATCTCGATTGTTCCCCGGGGCGCCGGCACCGGTCTGGCCTGCGGCGCCGTTCCGGTTACCGGCGGCATTGTTCTGTCGCTGGAACGGTTCGACCGAATCATCGAAGTGAATCCCGCCGCCATGTACATGGTCGTCCAGGCAGGCGTAAGGACAGACGAAGTCCAGAAAGCCGCCAAAACCGCCGGGATGTTTTATGCAGGCGACCCCTGCAGCGGTGACAGTTGTTTCATCGGCGGCAATCTGGCGACGAACGCCGGCGGCAACCGGGCCGTGAAATATGGCACCACCCGGCATCAGGTCTATGAATTTGAAATGGTGACGCCGCTCGGCGATATTGTCCATTTGGGCAGCCGTCTCAATAAAAACACATCCGGCTACTGTCTGGAACAGCTGGTGATGGGATCCGAAGGAACATTGGGCATTATCACCCAGGCCACATTAAAACTGAAGCCACTGCCAGCGCATGTCATCGATCTGCTGGCCGTGTTTCCTGACGTGGAAACGGCCATTGCCATTGTGGGACATATGCTGCGGGCCGGTCTGAATCCGACCTGCGTGGAGTTCATGGACAACGCCACCGTACAGAGTGTCGAACGTTTCCTGCAGGAAAAACTGCCCAACAGTGATGTCGGTCACTATGTCATCATCCAGATGGAAGCCGACTCCGAAGAAGATCTGGAAAACAAAACGCTGACCCTTGATGAGTTGTGTTCCGCCAATGGCGCCATTTCGGTTTTGGTCGCCGATTCGCAGAAAATCTGGAAAGCCCGCAAGGCCTTTACTGAAGCGACGCGAGTGGAAAGCGCCGTGCAGTCGTTCGAGGATGTTGTAGTGCCGGTAAACCGGATTCCCGAAGCGGCCGAAGCCTGCAACCGGATTGCCGCAAAAGTCGGCTTGACGTTGCGGATGGTCAGTCACGCCGGCGACGGCAACATCCACATCACCCTGTTTCGCGGCGACTTGCCGGAAACAGAATGGGACCGGCGTCTCGGCAGCTTCCAGGAGGAACTGTACGAAGTCGTATACCGGATGGGCGGCCGTCTGTCCGGCGAGCACGGGATCGGCTACAAACGCAAGGACCTGATGCAACGGTTCACGGATCCGGTCGAGCTGGACATGATGCGGCGCATCAAAAATGCCCTCGATCCCAATCTGATTCTGAATCCCGGCAAAATTTTCGACATGGAGTAAGCGGCGGGTTCTGCCTCAAGGAAGTGCAAGGGGCTGTGAAAAACTTTTAAATAAGTTTTCACAGCCCCTTTTTTGATTTTTGCCTGTTGTCTGGAAACGTCAGCGTTTCAGCGCCCGGTGGGCGATATCTTTTCGATACTGCATCCCGGCGAACTTGATCTGCTCTACCGCCGGATACACCTTGTCGACAGCCGCGGCTATGGTCTCTGCCATCGCTGTCACGCCCAACACGCGACCACCATGAGTCACAATCGTGTCTCCGGCCAACCCGGTACCAGCGTGGAATACCACTGCATCCTTGGCTTCGGCATCCCCCAGTCCGTTGATGGCATCTCCCTTCCGGTAATCACCGGGGTAGCCGCCAGCCGCCACGACAACGCAAACCGCAGCTTTATTTCGCCATTTCACGGTTTGTCCGGCGAGTGTCCCGTCGATGCAGGACTCCATGATTTTCACAAGATCAGCGTCCAATAGCGGCAATACCACCTGCGTTTCCGGATCGCCGAACCGTGCGTTGAACTCAATCACTTTGGGACCATCCGCCGTGATCATCAGACCGGCATAGAGCACGCCCTGATACAGAATTCCGTCTTGGCGCAGGCCGTCGATCATCGGCTGCAAAATGGTGTCCTGAATCTGCCGCAGCAGCTGCGGGGTCACTACCGGCGCCGGTGCATACGCGCCCATACCGCCGGTATTGGGACCGACATCGCCGTCCCCCACCCGCTTATGGTCCTGCGCCGCCACCATCGGCACAACCGTAACGCCATCCGTAAACGCCAGCAGGGAAGCCTCTTCACCAACCAGACGCTCTTCCAGCACAACCTGGTCGCCGGCATTGCCATGGACTTTCTTCAGCATGATTTCGTCAATGGCTGCCAGCGCTTCGGCCGCCGTTTCCGCCACGACCACGCCTTTTCCCGCCGCCAGTCCATCCGCTTTGACCACAATGCCGGTTCCCTTTTCCTGAATATAGGCCTTGGCTTCCGCCGCCGAGGTAAACACGGCGAACTCGGCTGTCGGCACCCCATATTCCTTCATGCGCTCTTTGGCAAAAGTCTTGGAGCCTTCCAATTGCGCCGCTTCCTGTGTCGGTCCGAAAA
>CAZRQI010000108.1:0-6383 GCA_964602025.1 uncultured Veillonellaceae bacterium | reverse complement strand
TAGCTTCGTTCCCGGTCGAGATTTCGCGTCACAATCTCCGTGCAATGTCCGCCTTCCACGGTCGCGCCGACGATGTTCGTCTGCTCGATCATCTGCACGTTCAATTTGCGCAGACAGCCAAGCAACAGTCGCCGCAGGCGGAATCCCGTCACCGCCGGCGGCAGGCCGACCGTCTCGACGACTTGGCAACGAGTAATCTGTTCGATTTTGTCAAAAATCGCGTAATCCGGCCGCGTTCCCAACACCGGCGGCAGCAGAAGCAGCCCGTTCGGGCTTGCGAAGCGGCTGATCTGATCGGTGCAGGATTTCAACCCGGCCGGCGTTTCCAGCCAGCGGGCCACATCCAAAGCCGTCAGATCCCGGCCGTTTTCCAGTTCGGTTTTTACAGTGGCTGTCACATAGTTTTTCCGGTAGCCGGAGTATTGCGTCAACCCAGCGGCGATCACTTTCGGGCTATAATCCTTGAGTCCTTCAAAGCCGATCACATAGACATTTTCCGCCGTTTTCAGCCGCGCCGCATCCATAGTCATCGGCACGAAACAGGTCGGTTTCAATCGGCCCAACGCCGTGGGAATCCAGAGGTTCTCCTGCAGGATTCCTTTATAGGGATACCCTTCGTTGGCGCACAACGACAAAAATGCCTGCATCGCCGGGCCGACCTTATCCTGCCCAATCCGAGCATACGGGTGCTCCGGATCCAGTTCAGCCAACGCTGACGCCGGACTGCGGACAGCCGCTCCGTTGGCGTCGTAGCCGTAAACGTCGATCGTGCCGCCGGCGATCGCCAACGCGCCGACCCCCTTGGTCATCAGCAAGACCTGTCGGCCTCGCCGGGCTGCCGTAATGGCGGCAAACAGACCGGCAATCCCGCCGCCAATAACAATTACGTCATTCTCTTTCATCTGGCCCCACCCCGTCTATATTCAATGCTGCCCCGTAGATTCCCCGGGTCAGTTCGGCCTCGCGCATCTGCTGGCCCCAAAGGATCGGCCGGATTCCGTTCCAGCGTCCCTCCAGAAACTCGCGCAACAAATCCACCGTGTCCATTCCCTGCGTCAGATCATTATCCACCATCATCCCCACGGCCCGCAGCCCGCAGTAAGAGCCTTGACAGGTTCCCATCCCCATGCGGGTCCGGCGGCGAATATCGCTCATCGTGAAGATGGCCGGATCGGCTGCGACCGTTTCGACCTCGGCCAGTGTCACCAGCTCGCATTCGCAGACCAGCTGTTTTTTCGCTGGATTATGTTGAAGACGGTCCACTGTTTCGCCAAATCTCGGCCCCAGCCGCGATGTGGCGAGGTCCACGCCAAAAGCCGGGAAAAACTGTTTGGCCTTGTTCAACAATTCCGGCGACGGATCCTCGATGATCGGCTCCTCGGCTGTCCGGCAGGCCGTCTCGACCGACAGTTTTTCGCAGACCAGATCGGTCAGTTTTTCCGCCATCAACCGGTAGGTCGTGAGTTTGCCGCCGACGATGCTGACAAAACCGGCCAACCCCTCCCGGGAATGGTCAAGAATGACAAAATTTCGGGAGGCAGCCCGGCCTGTTGCTGTCGGATCCGCGCTATAAAGCGGCCGTGTTCCGGTATAGGCCCGCAAAATCCGGAAACGCGGCAACTCTTCGAACAGTTCCTTCCCGATATCCAACAATTCGCGTACTTCCGCCGTCGACGGATCGAAATCATCCGGCCGGCTGGCCGGCAACGACGTCGTGCCCAAAATCGTCACCGAACCGTGCGGAACGAAAATATCCCCGTTTCCCGGCGGCCGGAGACGATTGATGACCCGGTCGGCGAAACGATGGTTAAAAGCTACCAGCGTTCCTCGGTCCGGCGTCACATGAATTGGAATTCCGGCAAAAGCTGCGACTTGACCGACCCAGGAGCCCGCAGCGTTGACGACCATTTCGCACGAAATCGTTTCTTCTTTGCCGGATATGGCATTCCGTGTTCTGACGCCCTCCACCCGACCATTTCGTTGTTCGATTCCCACGACTTCAGTGTACGTCAAAATCCGCCCGCCATATTTTTGGGCCGACAGGACATTCTGTCGACACAGGCGAAATCCATCGATCGCGGCATCCGGCACCCGGTACACAGCCACCGCCCGCTCGGACAGATGCGGTTCCAGCTGGCGCGCTTCAGCCAGACTTACCGCTGCTACCGGAATTCCCGCCATCTGACAGGCTGTGACCCATTTTTCTTCATAGGCTGAATCATCTTCCGGCATTCGCACAAAAAATCCTTCCGTGGCTTCTACACAATGCCGGCCGATTTTCCGCAAAATCGCGTTTTCCTCGGCGCACTCTTTGGCTGCGGCGGAATCTTTCACCGCATAACGCCCGCCACTGTGCAGCAGGCCATGAAATCGGGAACTCGTGCCAAAAGCCAGATCACGTTGTTCCAATAGAACCGCGTCCACACCTCGCATCGATAAATCCCGCAGTATGCCGACGCCGGTAGCCCCGCCGCCGATAACGACCACCCGAGCTTTTTCCATATCTTTTCTCTCCTCACCTGCCGGCATAAAAAAATAGTCCCGACCCGTTTTGTGTCAACACAAAAGCGCGTCCGGACTATCTCTCCATCTCTAAGATTCCGACAACTTTATTGTACGCCGCAAAGCCTGCCGCGTCAAGCGATTCCGATTTTCAAACCGCTTCCCGTCAAAGATTCCAAAGCTGCCGCTGACTGACACTGACCGCGCAAGCGCCGTTACTGACCGCCTGCCTCACGTCTTCCGCCGAACGCACCAGCCCGCCGGCCATGATCGGAACATCCGTCGCTTCTTTCAGTTCCGCCAGAACGCTGGCCGGTGTCGATGCCGGCAACGCTTCGATCGCGTCAGGCCGGAAACCTTTTAATATACGGATTCCGGTCCGCAAAGATTCGGAATCCACCAAAAACATCCGCTGGATCACCCTCATCCCTTCCTGACGGGCCAGTTTCCCCAACTGCGGTTTGGTGGTGATCAGGCCTTTTACGCCCATTTTGGCCAAAAAAGCAATACCGGCCTTATCGCGTCCCACGCCGTCGAGCAAATCCAGATGGACCAGTAAAAGTTTACCGGCAGACTGCGCCCGCTGCAAAAGTTCCGGCAACGAATTGATGTCGCCATACAGCAGAATCAGACTAGGCGCCTTCGCCAACCGAAGCGCACAGCTAAAATCCGCTTCCGTCCGGCAGGCGGGAATCACATGGTCGGCGCAAAGCCAGGATAGATTATTCGACTGCGTTTTCAATAAAATTCTCCTTACTTTTTGCGTCGACAGGACGGCAAAATCTCCAGCTCTTCCCGATATTTGGCCACAGTCCGGCGCGATACGGCGATTCCCTGCTTGGTCAGGAGTTCCGTCAGCGCCTGGTCGCTTAGCGGATGCGTCGAGTCTTCCGCCATGATCAGTTCACGGATTTCACGCTTTACGCGGGTTGCCGACATTGTGCTGCCGTCCACGGCCGAGACGCCGGCGGAGAAAAAGGACCGCAAACTGAACAAACCATGAGAAGTCGCCACATATTTGTTGGCGGTGGCCCGGCTGACCGTCGATTCATGCACTCCCACCCGGTCCGCCACCTGTTTCATTGTCATTGGCAACAGATGCCTCGCCCCAACTTCAAAAAAGTTGGGTTGCAGTTCAATGATGGTCTGCATCACTTTGTGCAGCGTCTGTCGTCGCTGTTCGATGCTGCGGATCAGCCACAACGCACTGCCGATGCGTCCTTCGATAAATTTCCGGGCATCGCCGTCGCTGTCCCTGGCCATTTTTTTATAATACGGATTGACCCGCAAGCCGGGAACCTGGCTGTCATTAATCAGGATCAGATATTCTCCGTCCACCTTGCGGACCGTAATATCCGGCACGACATAACTACAGGGACTGGCGGCGGAAATGGCGGACCCCGGTTTGGGGTTGAGCGTGCGAATCAATTGCATCGCTTTTCGCACTTCTTCCGTGGTAATGCCGATTTTTCCGGCAATCCAGGCATAGCGGCCGGAAGCCGCCGCCTCCAGATATTCATCAATCAGGCATTCTACCAGCGGGTCCTTCACATTCCGTTGACGCAACTGGATTTGCAGACATTCCGACAAATTCCGCGCCCCTACGCCCGCCGGATCGAATCCCTGGATCTGCAGCAATACTTTTTCCACCGTGTCCGCCGGCAAATCGACGGCCACCGCCACATCCTCCACCGTACACGTCAAATAGCCATTGTCATCAATACAGCCAATGAGATAACACCCGGCTGATTTCTCCCGGTCTGTCAGATTCGCGAAATCCATTTGCAGTTCGAGATATTCATGCAAAGACATCCCGCCTGCCGCCACTTCACGGTTCTCCGCTTCGCCGGCATCATTCCGGGTATAAAGCCCCCGACTGCCGCCCTCGCTAAAATAATCCGCCCAGTCAAAATAGTCCGGAGCCGGCGTCGGCTGCGACTCCTGCGGCAACGGCGATATAATCTCCTTCTCCTTGGACTCAATCTGGTCAAGAACCGGATTGTCCAGAAGTTCCTGCTGCACCAGCTCAGCCAGATCCTGCGCCGATAACTGAAGAATTGTGATGGCCTGGCAAAGCTGCGGCGTCATGACCAGCTTCTGTGACAGGTCCAGATTCAAGCCCATGTCCAGGTGCATCCAAATTCTCCTTTCCCAAACCCATCACGGGCCAGTTATCGTAACATTATAATAATTCGCCGCAAAGCGCGTTAATCCTTTTCGGCCCTTAGCTTTTTCTCTGGCGGCGCAGGCCGATCTGCACATAAATCGCGGATTCCAGGCGCTTTTTCTGCAACGCGCAACCCATTTGATATGGAGTATGGATCGTGCCATTATAGGCGTGCGCGTTGGCATGGCAGCCGCCGCTGCAATAGAATCGCGCCCAGCAGGAACGACATTCTTCCTTGGTCAGGACATGGGCCTGGCGAAATTCCCGGCAAATTTCCTGCTTCGCAATCCCGTCGAATACATTCCCGACCTTGAACCCGTCCCGACCGACAAACTGGTGACAGGGATACAAGTCGCCGTCCGGCGTCACCGCGAAGTATTCATGCCCGGCGCCGCAGCCGCTCAATCGTTTGACAAGACACGGCCCGTTCAGTAAATCCACGTTGAAATGGAAAAACTCGAAGCCACAGCCGGCCGCCTTGCGTCGCAGATACTCCGCCGCCAGCAGGTCGTACTGGCGATACAGTTCCGGCAGATGCGCCTCTGTCAGTTCATACGGCGCGTCCTTGCCGACCACCGGTTCCAGCGACAGCCGTTGAAAGCCTTGATCGGCCAAATCCAGAACATCGGCGGCAAAATCCGTATTATAGGCCGTATAGGTTCCCCGGGCAAAATAGTTCTGCCCCTGCCGCGAGTCCACCACCCGATGCATGTTGGCTAAAACCATGTCGTAACTGCCGGCGCCGTCGGCGAACGGACGCATCCGGTCATGTACTTCCCGCCGGCCGTCAATGCTAAGAATCAGTTGGATATTTTCCCGGTTCAAGAACGCCAACTTTTCGTCATCCAGCAGAATCGTATTCGTCGTGAGCGTCAGATTGAAATGCTTGCCGGTCTCCGCTTCCCGCCGCCGGATATGGGCTACGGCAGCTTTCACAGTTTCCATATTCAGCAATGGTTCTCCGCCAAAAAAATCAACTTCGGCGTTCTTACGGCTGCCGCCGTTCTCAATCAAGAAGTCGATGGCCCGGCAGGCGACTTCCGGGGTCATCAGGCCCCGCTCATGTCCGAACGAGCCGGTTCCCGCGAAGCAATAGCCGCAACGCAAATTGCAATCATGGGCGATGTGCAGGCAGAGCGACTTAACAATCGGCGCCGCGGAAAAAACCGGCGGAATTTCCACCACGGGACTGAACAGCATGCCGGCATCGATCAGCTCATGTAGTTCTTCCAATGTTTCCGAAACGATTTCGGCCCCGAACTCCGGCGCAAACTCGTTCAGCACCGCGGTGTCGTTCGAACCGTTGAACACGTCCAACATGCGATAGGCCACGCGATCCAGCACATGGACCGAGCCGCTGTTGACGTCCAATAAAATATATTCGCCATTCACTTCAAACTTATGAATATCCATCAATACCCACCTGTCATAAATCGAGCTCCCGGCGGCTTGTCGCCAGGAGCTCCCTGATTTGAACCGTCTGTTATCGCTGCGGAATTATTTCTGGCAGCCCTGGTTGCTCACCGTGCAGGATGTCTTGCACGCCGACTGGCAAGAAGTCTGGCATTCGCCGCAACCGCCGGTCATTGCTGTTTTGGACAACGGCGCTTCATTTACCGTCTGAATATGTTTTCCCATTTGAATCTTCCCTCCCGGTTCTTTATATGCTTACATTCTATCGCGTTTTGGCACGCCAGGCAAGACTCCTATGATG
>CAZRQI010000107.1:0-6385 GCA_964602025.1 uncultured Veillonellaceae bacterium | reverse complement strand
TGCCGCCGCAAAACATCGAGGCCGAACAGTCCGTTCTGGGCGCCGTGCTGATCGAGCAAAGTTCCATCGCCAAGATTTCGGACCTGCTCAATCCCGAGGATTTTTACCGGGAAGCGCACCGGCTGATTTATCGCGCCGTCCTGGGCCTGTTCGAACGGAGCGAGGCCATCGACTTCATTACGGTGGTGGACATCCTCCGCCGCGAAAACACGCTGGAGCAGGCCGGCGGCATCGCCTACATCACTTCGCTCGCCAATGGCGTGCCCACCGCCGCCAACATCACCTTCCACGCCAAGATCGTGCAGGAAAAAAGCCTGCTGCGCCGACTGATCGCCGCCGCCACGGACATCGCCTCCATGGGCTACGCCGAGTCGGAGGAGGTCGACCGGGTGCTGGATTCGGCGGAACAGAAGATTCTCGAGGTGGCGACGCGCAAGGCCAGCCAGGATTTCCAGCCCATCAAGGAAATCATTTTCAGCACGCTGGATAAAATCGACGAGATGCACAAGTCCAAGGGCGGCATTACCGGCATTTCCACCGGCTTCACCAATCTCGACAAGCTGACCGGCGGTTTCCAGCGCTCCGACCTGATTCTCATCGCCGCCCGGCCCAGCATGGGCAAGACCGCGTTCGTGCTGAACGTGGCCCAGCACATGGCGACGCGCGACCGCAAATCGGTGGTCATCTTCAGTCTGGAAATGCCGAAGGAACAGCTGGCGATGCGCATGATGTGCGCCGAGGGCCTGATCGACAGCCAACATCTTCGCACCGGCGCGATGAGCAACGAGGAGTGGTCCAAGCTGGTCGACGCGGCCGACCGCCTGTCCGGTTCACCGATGTATATCGATGACACCGCCAACGTCACTGCGATCGAACTGCGCAACAAAGCCCGCCGGATCAGCAAGGAGTTCGGCCTGGACTGCATCATCATCGACTATCTGCAGTTGATGGACGGCGGCGCCCACAGCCGCATCGACAACCGGCAGCAACAGATTTCCGACATCTCCCGTTCCTTGAAGGGCCTAGCCCGGGAACTGCGGGTGCCGGTCATCGCGTTGTCGCAGCTCAGCCGCGGTCCCGAAAGCCGGACCAACCGCCGGCCGATGCTCAGCGACCTGCGCGAGTCGGGTTCGCTGGAACAGGACGCCGATCTGGTGGCGTTCTTGTACCGCGACGATTATTACAATCCGGAGTCGGAAAAGAAGAACATCACCGAACTGCTGATCGCCAAGAACCGCAACGGCCCCACCGAGACGGTGGAACTCTATTTCCACAAGAACTTCACGCGCTTTACCGACTACACGCCCCGCCAGGAATAACCGAACGATTTGTGACATTGTACAAAAAACATTCGGAGATTGATTGACAGGCACGGGGTGCAACAGGTAAGATAGAGAGGGACAAAACAGAGGGTTTGTCTTTCTTTTTGCGGAAAACTGATGGAATCGGCGAAATCGCCCGGGAGTGAAATGCGTGAAAAATTATGATGTAATCATTATCGGCGCCGGTCCGGCCGGCATCTTCGCCGCGCTGGAAATGGCGGAAACAGGGCTGAAGGTTCTCATCCTGGAAAAGGGCCGGGACATTTCCGCCCGAGCCTGTCCCATCCACACCAAGGGGACGAAGTGCCTCCACTGCAAACCATGCGGCATTCTTTGCGGCTGGGGCGGGGCGGGCGCCTACAGCGACGGCAAGCTGACCCTCACCACAGAGTTCGGCGGCATGCTGGACCAGTACATGGAGAAACCGGCGCTGTTGAAACTGATCGATTATGTCGATGACATTTATTTGAAATTCGGCGCGACGCATCAAGTCTACGGCGACGATAATAAAGAAGCGGTGCGGAAACTCCAGAAGGACTCGGCGGCGGCCGACATGTCCCTGATTCCGGCCCGCATCCGTCATCTGGGCACCGACAAGTGCCTGGAAATTTTGACGTTGATGCGCGACCACCTCGAAGACAAATGCACGATCCGGACCAGCGACAGCGTGATGCGGATACTCGTCGAGGACGGCCGCTACGTCGGCGTGGAAACCAACCGGGGCGAAATCTTTCACAGTAAATACCTGATCGCCGCGCCGGGCCGCGAAGGCTCGGAATGGTTCGCGGGGCAGGCCGCCCAGCTCGGGCTGGAGATGATCACCAACCCCGTCGACATCGGCGTGCGGGTGGAAGTGCCGGCCGTGGTCATGGAGCAGATCACCGACGTCGTCTATGAATCCAAGCTGGTCTATTATACCAAGTCGTTCGATGACCGGGTGCGGACCTTCTGCATGAACCCCTACGGGGTCGTAGTGGCGGAGAACAACGCCGGGCTGATGACCGTCAACGGCCACAGCAACGCGGAAAAATCTTCCGAGAACACCAACTTTGCCATCCTGGTCTCCAAGAGCTTCACCGAACCGTTCAAGGAGCCGATCACCTACGGCAAATCCATCGCCAAGCTGGCGAACCTGCTCGGCGGCGGCGTCATCGTCCAGCGTCTCGGCGACCTGAAAGCCGGCCGCCGGTCCACAGTGGAGCGGATCAGCCGGGGCATGGTGACGCCGACGATGAAGGAAGCGACGCCGGGCGATCTGAGCCTGGTCCTGCCCTACCGGCATCTGACCGCGATCATCGAAATGCTCGAAGCGCTCGACAAAGTGGCGCCGGGCGTCGGCTCGCGGCACACCCTGCTCTACGGCGTGGAAGTCAAATTTTATTCTTCCCGGCTGCACCTGACCAACTTGCTCGAAACCAAGATTCCGAACTTTTTCGCCGTCGGCGACGGCGCCGGCGTGACCCGCGGGTTGGCGCAAGCTTCGGTGTCCGGCGTGATGGTCGCCCGGGAAATCAAAAACCGTGAAAAATGCAACGGAGGGGCTGCCCAATGATTGAACGTTACACCTATCCGGAAATGGGCCGGATCTGGACCGACGAGAACGAGTTCCAGACCATGCTCGACATCGAGATCTGCGCTTGCGAGATCATGGCCGAGCTGGGCGAGATCCCGGCCGAGGCCGTGCCGGTCATCAAGGCGAAAGCCAAGTTCACCGTGCCGCGCATCCGCGAAATCGAGAAGGAAACCCGCCATGATATCTTGGCGTTCCTGACGGCGGTGGCCGAAAACGTCGGCGACGAATCCAAGTACATTCATCTCGGCCTGACCTCCAGCGACGTGAAAGATACTGCGCTCGGCGTCATGATGAAGCAGGCCGCCGGCATCCTTCTCGACGACCTCGAAAAATTCCACGCGGTTCTGAAACGCCGCGCCGCCGAACATAAACACACCGTCATGATCGGCCGGACCCACGGCATCCATGCGGAGCCGCTGACCCTCGGCCTGAAATTCGCCCTGTGGATGGACGAAACCGAGCGTAACATCGAGCGCCTGAAACGGGCCCGCGACATCGTCGCCGTCGGCAAACTGTCCGGCGCGGTCGGCACCTATTCCAACATCGATCCCCGGGTCGAAGCCTATGTCTGCGAGAAGATGGGCCTGAAAGCCGCCCGGTTGGCCACCCAGGTCATCCAGCGCGACCGGCACGCCGAATTTTTGACGACGCTGGCGATCATCGGCAGCTCGCTTGACAAATTCGCCACCGAGATCCGCAACCTGCAGCGCACTGACATCCGGGAAGCGGAAGAATATTTCCACCCCGGCCAGAAAGGCTCCTCGGCCATGCCCCACAAACGCAACCCCATCACCTGCGAACGCGTCGCCGGTCTGGCCCGCGTCCTGCGCGGCAACGCCCTGGCCGCCATGGAAGACGTGGCGCTTTGGCATGAGCGGGACATCACCCACTCCTCCGTCGAGCGGGTCATCCTGCCGGACAGCACGATCCTGCTGGACTACATGCTGCGGATTTTCACCAACATCATCGACAAACTGCTGGTCTATCCCGACGCTATGAAAGCCAACATCGAGAAAACCGGCGGCCTGATTTTCAGCCAACGGGTCATGCTGACCCTCGTCGACAAGGGAGTTCTTCGCGAAGACGCCTACCGCTGGGTGCAGCGCAACGCCATGGCTCGCTGGCTCGAGGGCGCGGACTTCAAGACCAATGTCAAAAACGACGCCGACATCGCCAAACACCTGTCGCCGGCGGAAATTGACGAGTGTTTCGACACCGCCTATCCGCTGCGCAACATCGATACCATCATGGCCAGATTTGGCCTATAAGAAAGTAGGTGCACAATTATGTCATCAGTAGTCGTCATGGGAACCCAGTGGGGTGACGAAGGCAAGGGCAAAATCGTCGACCACTTGGCGCAGCAGGCCCAGGTCGTCGTTCGCTACCAGGGCGGAAACAACGCTGGCCACACCGTCGTCGTCAAAGGCGTCGAATCCAAGCTGAACCTGTTGCCGTCCGGCATCCTCTACCCCGGCAAGACCTGCATCATCGGCAACGGCGTCGTCGTCGACCCGGCCCATCTGCTGAAAGAGATCGCCGGCATGCAGGAACGTGGCATCGACACGTCGGGCCTCAAGATTTCGAACCGGGCCCAGGTCATCCTGCCCTACCACCGGCTGATGGACGAAGCCGACGAAGAATCCCGCGGCGACGCCAAGATCGGCACCACCAAGAAAGGCATCGGGCCTTGCTACGTCGACAAAAACGCCCGCATCGGCATCCGGTTCGTCGATCTGATGGACCCGGAGGAATTCGCCCGCCGGCTGAAAATCAACGTGACCGCCAAAAATCGCCTCCTGACCGAAATCTTCGGCAAGGAACCGCTCGATTACGATAAAATTCTCGCCGATTACCTCGGCTACGCCGAAAAACTGCGTCCCTATGTGACCGACACGATCTTTACCCTGCACGATGCCATCGGCCGGAACGAAAAGATTCTGTTCGAAGGCGCGCAGGCGACGATGCTCGACCTCGACTACGGCACCTATCCCTACGTGACCTCGTCCCACCCCGTGGCGGGCGGCGTCTGCGTCGGCGCCGGCGTCGGACCCTCGGCCATCGGCAAGGTCGTCGGCGTGGTCAAGGCCTACACCACCCGCGTCGGCGAAGGCCCCTTCGTCACCGAACTGCATGACGAAACCGGCAACCTGATCCGGGAACGCGGCCACGAATACGGCACGACAACGGGCCGTCCCCGCCGCACCGGCTGGCTGGACACCGTGGTCGTGAAATACGCCTGCATGCTCAGCGGCATCGACTGCCTGGCCATCACCCGGCTGGACATCCTCGATGCTCTGCCGACGCTGAAGATCTGCACCGGCTACCTTTACAAAGGCAAGCCGCTGCACGAATACCCGGCCAGCCTCAAAGTGCTGGACGAAGTCGAACCCGTCTACGAGGAACTGCCCGGCTGGCAGAGCGACATCACCGGCATCCGCCGCTACGAAGACCTGCCGCTCAACGCCCGCCGCTATGTCGAACGCCTGAGCGAATGCTCCGGCGCCCGCCTCGGCGTCGTCTCCGTCGGTCCGGACCGCGAACAGACCATTTTGCTGGAAGAAATGTTCTAAAACCGCGACTCGCCTTGACATTCGCGCCCAGGAGGGCTATAATTCAAAACTGTGGATCATGACTCACTAGCTCAATTGGTAGAGCATCTGACTCTTAATCAGAGGGTTCGGGGTTCGAGTCCCCGGTGGGTCACCAGAAGTAAATCAACGGCTCCGGCGATAATCGCCGGAGCCGTTTTTGCGCCACTTTCTAAAATTTTTCTAAAAACAGTTTTTCCATTTTTAACAAAGGTTGTTTTTCTGCGAGTTCGCGGGGTGTCAGTGGTCTTTTCAAGACCTCGCCTGGCGGTAAAATTTTGTCTAAGGCGTTCACGCGCCGGTCAAGGGAGTATAATGAAAAAGATCTACTATAAAACTATGAAAGGTCGCCTGAAAATGTTTCTGATCGAACTGTTGCCGCTCTTTATGAACTCCGTCGCCATTCATGGGCCAATCTCAGAGCCATTATACATCAACGAAAACGGGCCCTATTACGTCTGCCTGGATACAATAACAACCCCTTGTCATGTTTACTTGTATGAGGTTCTGGAACCCTCATCTTTTGTTTGTCATTCTGTCAAACCATCGAGTTATATTACCACCGAGCTGTTTATCCGCAAAGCTCTGAAAACGATGCATTTGCCAGCGCGAGAAATCTTGCGCGAAGGCTATCAGGTCACGCGGCAACGAATCGTCGCCGACGCGCCGGTTTGCCGCCGAACGCTGGAACGAATCTCCCATACTCATCCGGAGGTTGCAGCCCAAACTTTTATCATGACCAGCAGCGGCGAGCTATTGACGGCCCAGGCACTTACCGAACACCCCGAGTTGCTGCAATAGCGCCGCACTGTTCGCAACTTCGCAATTCCGGTCAAGCCGGCCGGCGCCTTGTCTGATATCCTTTTTCCAGAGGTGATTTCATGGAAACGCAGGCACAATTG